>NZ_JAHGAI010000070.1:0-116762 GCF_030248515.1 Vibrio sp. D401a
GCTTTCAGTTGAGTTTCTTCGAGTTGTTGCTCGAGTTCTTTTATCCGTTGTTCAGGAGTTTGAGTAGAAGGAGAATCAGGCATACCATTACCTACTGTGTTTGGTTTCTCTATTCCTTTAGACCAATTTAGCTGACCGTGCTTACGAAGCCAAACTAAGACAGTAGACCGACCTTGTATCCCATATCGCTCTTGAGCTTGTTTATAGGTCATTTCACCTTTTTCTACTTGGTCAACGACCGTCAATTTAAAAGCAAGAGAATAATCTCGTTGGGTTCGTTTACTTGTTGATTTCATGACACTCTCCAATTTCATGTCGGAAATGTGTCAACCTTATTTAGGACGGTACAGCATAAGTAAAAAAGCCTCTTGGTCTCTCTCGCCAAGAGGCTTTTTCTTATCCTTAGTTATAGAAACGAGACATCTCATTCAACGAGTTCTGGATTACGCTAACGGGCACCTGATGCTTCCTATCAACGTTGAGGCGTTTATCAAGCTGTTGGGATTGTCCGCCAGGGTTCACGACTAACATGGTCTCTTTCCCCACCAAAGCGTAGTTGTAGTAGCTACCTGCGATGTACCAATCACGAGATATATGGCTATCAAATAGATCGTGTCCAACGCTGTATGAACCAGTAGCACCTTTCACATTAAATAGGCTGTTCATCAAAGTTGGTACGATATCAAAGTGTGTGGTTCGGTATTGAATTTGCTCTGGTTGATGGTTTGGCAGAAACACATATAAAGGCACATGAACTTGCGTATCACTGTAGTTGCCAGTATGACCCCAGTAATTCTTTTTATGGTCGTTAAACTCTTCGCCATGGTCTGAAGTGATCACGACAATGGTGTTCTCCAGATCTATATTCTTTAGTACGTTCGCAATCAGACTGTCGATGAAGTACAACGAGTTCTTATAGCGGTTGTGGTAAAGCGATGCATCGAAATCATTATTTAGAAGAATATGGTCGACGCGCTCCCAGTAAGGTTTGAACTTAGCAAATTCTGGCTCAGGAAAGCTTGTGCCATGGGCTGAATCATAGAACAAGAAGCCAAAGTACGGTTTATTGCTTTCCTGTTGCTGGAACTGGATAAACTCTTCCGTGATTTGCTGATCACGCTCGACTTGTGTTTCACCCGTTTGCTTTAGGGTGAGGTCTTTCACCTTTTTAAAAACGGTACGTGACAAAGGTGGGCTAGTTAATGGCGCTGAACCAAAGATGCCCATTCGATAGCCTTGATTTTGCAGAGCATCGAGGAATATAGGGGAGCGCTGGCTGGCATAAAAGCTATCCCAATAAGTCGCTGGTAAGCTGTAAAATAGGCTAAAAATACCTGCTTGAGTCGAGTTACCACCGCTCATATGTTGAGTGAAATTGACCGTTTTCTCGGCGAACTTGCTGACATTAGGCATGATTTCTGGCGTTGCATCGCTGTAGCGCCATGCATCAACTAGAATGAATAGGACGTTCGGCTGTGTGTCTCTGCGCTCGACCTCAATGGGTGTCAGCGGGTAGTTAAGCGAACCACTTTCAACGTTCTTCAGTTCAACGCGGTTATGTGATGCCGTGTTTTCGTCTACTAAGTTGTGGCTGTAGATGAATTTGCGTGCCGTCAATGGATAGTAAAGAGGCCAGTTATTCGAAAACTGGCTAACTTCGTTATCGTAGAGCGCATTTTTGTATGCGTGGATTGCCTGAGTGCTAAGTAACAAGCCAAACCACACACTTATTAGCACAAACTTAGCGCGACTATGTGCCATCTTATTGCTCAGCCAAACGGTAAATGCGAGGCCGATTGCCAGTAATGCAATATCGCTAATGAAGATCAGCCAACTCATCCAAGAGATTTCAAATACGTCACGACCACCTTCAAAGAACATGCGGATCAGTAGGCCGTTGATGTGCAGTTTATATTGCTGGAAAACGAGGATATCGACTTTCAACATGATCAAGAGTGCGATTGCCACCGCAATCACAACGGCTTTGAACATGCGTGTCGGCAAAAAGGACAGCAATAAACAACTCAACATCAGTGGCAGAGTAATCAAACCCAGCCAGCCTAGCTGTGTGGCGATTAAGTAGTATTCTTGTAGAAATGTGAGCGGTTCTGCTTGGCTATTCGACAACAAAAACGGGTAACAAGCGATCGATAGATATAGAGCAAAGCAAGCAAAAAATGCCATCAACCAAGCGCTATTAGATGAAAGTTTGCGCAACATACTTTGATATTCCAGTATTTTTCGCCCATTTAATTGAATGTGAAGTGGATAGCTGCTGGAAAGAGAAGCGATTTCGCCTTCCTTTGTGAGCTTCATACCGATGTTCAACATGATGGGGATTGTTATAGAAATTTGTGATGATTATAAAACAGTGTTTTTTATCATGAAATACTTGTGACTAATGTCACGCTTTGTATTTGCGTGTAAGACGTGACTTACAAATGTCAGTTGCTGGTTATTTGCGCAGAGTTTGAGTGTTCTCTAACCTTTTGTTATTTAAGCTATCGAGATCGCTCTAGGAATAAATGTGGCTGTGCTAAGCTTGCTAGCAGTTTCCATTGGCATTCGGTGCTTCTACTTTGTTTACTGTCTATCACTCCAATCAGGTCGATGTTCTCAAATCACTTCTTGTTGAACTGATTCGCATCAATCCATTAGAAAATCCATTCGAAAAAGAGCAAATTCTGGTTCAAAGCCCGGGCATGTCTCAGTGGTTAAAAATGGAATTGGCGAAAGAGTTTGGTGTTGCGGCAAACCTAGAATTTCCGCTGCCAGCGACTTTCATTTGGGACATGTTCACCCAAGTATTGGCTGATGTGCCTAAGCGCAGTGCCTTTAACAAAGAAGCTATGACGTGGAAGCTGATGCACTTGCTTCCAGGTTTGTTGAACGAAGTGTCATTCGAACCTTTGGCACGTTATCTTCAGGACGACACTGACAACTCCAAGCTGTATCAATTGGCAGAGAAAATTGCTGATATCTTCGATGGTTATTTGGTGTATCGCCCAGAATGGATTGCGAGTTGGGAAGCAGGACAAACGGTACCTGAACTTGAAGACGAACACCCATGGCAGCCGATTTTGTGGCAGGCACTGTACGACCACACGGTTACCCTTGGGCAATCGCCTTATCATCGTGCCAATTTGTACGAACACTTCATTGATACGCTAGAAAACTTCAACGGCAATTTTGATCACCTGCCGAAGCGCCTGTTTGTGTTTGGTATCTCTTCACTGCCGCCACGTTACATGGATGCGCTCAAAGCCATTGGTGAACACATTGATGTGCACTTGATGTTTACCAACCCTTGTCGCTATTACTGGGGTGAGGTACGCGACCGTAAATTCCTAGCTCGCCTAGCAGCAAAACATCGTCAGCACGTGGTCTGGCAAGAAGACCATTCTGAAGTACAAGGTGAGACTGAGCAGTTAAAAGGTTCGCTAGAAGAAAACGTGGTGGATGAGCTGCATACCGATGTGGTGGGTAACAGCTTGTTGGCGTCGATGGGTAAACTTGGACGCGATAACATGTATTTGTTGTCGCAGCTTGAATCCCATGAGATTGAAGCTTTTGTTGATGTCGAGCGCGACAGTCTGCTCCATCAACTTCAAGCAGATATTCTTAATCTAGAAGAGCACCAAGACGACGAGCAAATCGACAGCAGCCAGCACAAACAAGTAGTGAGTTTGGGTGATAAATCTCTGAGCTTACACTCTTGCCACAGCCCAATGCGAGAAGTGGAAGTGTTACACGACCAGCTTCTGGCGATGTTCGATGCCGATCCAACACTGAAACCGCGCGATATTATTGTCATGGTGGCAGACATCAATGCCTACAGCCCTGCGATTCAGGCGGTATTTGGCAATGCGCCGGGTGAGCGATTTATTCCTTACTCGATTTCAGACCGGACGGCCGATCAAGAAAGCCCAATTTTGGCGGCTTTCATGCAACTTATTAATTTACCGAATACACGTTGTTTGGCTTCTGAATTACTTGAGCTGTTAGAAACGCCGGCGATTTTGAAGCGATTCGACTTAAGCGAAGATGACTTCCTTCAAGCCAAACTATGGGTGGAAGAATCTGGTATTCGCTGGGGGCTAGATAGCCATACGGGCAGCGAATTTGAACTGCCAGAAACACGCCAAAACACATGGCAATTTGGTATCCAGCGTATGTTATTAGGTTACGCGATGCCAGAGTCTGCTGGTTTGTTTGAAGCGCAAGAGGGTAGCCTCTCGCCATACAATGAAGTGCAAGGTATGGGCGCAGAACTGGCCGGTAAGTTAGCTCACTTTATTCAACAAATTAGCCAATATCGCCGCAAACTTTCCCATGTTCAGTCGATTGATGCATGGCGTGAAACCTTGGTGGCGATGTTGGATGACTTCTTCTCTGTTGAGCTAGAAGGGGAAATGGCGCTTAAGTCGATTCGAGATACCTTAAGCCAACTGAAAGAACAGCTAACCGATGCGGCATTTGATGATGCCTTGTCGCCTTCTATTGTTAGCCAGTATCTACAAAACAAGCTGTCGGGAACACGGGTCAGCCAGCGCTTCCTTGCCGGACAAGTGAACTTCTGTACTCTGATGCCGATGCGCTCGATCCCATTTAGAACCGTGTGTCTGCTGGGTATGAACGATGGTGTTTACCCGCGATCAATGCCACCAGAAGGTTTTGACTTAATGACAGGGCGCACTAAACCGGGTGACCGTTCACGCCGAGACGA
Source organism: Vibrio sp. D401a (assembly GCF_030248515.1). Taxonomy (NCBI): domain Bacteria; kingdom Pseudomonadati; phylum Pseudomonadota; class Gammaproteobacteria; order Vibrionales; family Vibrionaceae; genus Vibrio; species Vibrio sp. D401a. Next base: position 4,727 of record NZ_JAHGAI010000070.1, read on the forward strand.
TGACCGTTACCTATTCTTAGAAGCCATGTTGTCTGCGCAGCAGAGTTTGTACATCAGTTACGTTGGGCGTTCTATCCAAGATAACACCGAGCGCGTGCCGTCAGTGCTGGTTTCGGAGTTGATGGAATATTGCCACCAGAACTACTGCTTAGATGGCGATCAAGACCAGCCTGTCGATGACTCGGGAGATAAACTACTCAACGAGTTAGTGAATGTACATGCCATGGTGCCATTCAGCCCGAGTGCATTCCAAGGTTCTCAATCAAGCTATGCCAAAGAGTGGATTCCAGCGGCGTTGACCCAAAGCAATCAATCTCAAGGTCATGCGCGTGGCGAGTTTAACCGCGCATTGGATGATTACTTGCTTGGCGCAACCTTCCCAATCGAATTGGATTTGGTGGAATTACAACGCTTCTGGCGTTTGCCAGTTCAGTATTTCTTTAATCGCCGTTTGAAAGTGATGTTCGAGCCGCCATTGCCTGTGATGGAAGATGATGAGCCATTCGTGTTAGGCGGATTAGAAAGCTATCAAATGCGTGATGAGCTACTGGAAACCTTGCTTGAAACCGCCATTACTCAACCGTCCGCAAAAGCAGACGTGCTCAAACATTTTATGAGTGAGCAACGCGCGCAGGGCAAATTACCGGTTGGCGCATTTGGTGATATCGAGTTTGAAACCAACCGCGTGCAAGCGGAAGAGCTGGTGGATAAGTTGGCGTTTTTATCCGGTGCGCCGCAAGACGATTTAGAAATCGACCTTACCTTCGATGTGCTTGGTGAAGGAAAAAACATCCGTCTAACCGGTTGGCTAACTCAATGCTATCAGTCTGGTTTGATTCGCTACCGCAGCGGTAAAATTCGTGCGCAGGATTACCTCGCTGCATGGATTGATCATCTTGCTATGTCTGCCTCTGGTTATCCGAGAAAGACCCACGTTATTGGTTATGACCGCAAGGAAGGCGCGGTGCATTTAGTTTACCCAGCAATGGCAGACGCTGCGCAAGCTAAACAACTGCTTGCTGAATTAGTGCGTTTGTTTTTTGAAGGCATGACCAAGCCATTGCCATATTTCCCGAAAACAGCACTGGCGTGTGTCGAAGCGGGCTTTAGTCGTGGCCACTGGGCTGATGACGAAGAGAAATCGCTGAAGAAAATGGCGGATGCATTCAATGATGGTTACATGAGTCCAGGCGAAGGAAATAATGCGTATATTTCGCGTATTTGGTCTGCTTGGAATGATGAGCTTGCAGCAGAAGTTCGCACGCTGACTGCATTGGTTCTTCAAGGCGCAAGATTGGCGGCGATGGATGCTGAAAGTATACCCAAGTAACCTCAAGATGCTTGGTTCAGCGAGATTGACTTGGCTTGTAGGCGAGGCGATGATTTGAAGATCTAGTGGCTCTAAATTAAAAATCGTCAACGAAGTATATGAGCCAAGACAACTCGCCCTTCGGGAGCGTGTCACTGAAGCAATTTCATCGTCAAACAACTTGGAAAGAGCAATCTATTACACAGCGTTGTTTTCCTTGCTTATTTTCGATAAACAGGGAATCAGTGACAACGCTCTGAATCCTGTATCTTGAAGTCACTTGGGTATAAGAATAAGTTGGATTATTTAGACAAAGAAGAGAGTAGGGTGGCCGCCAGAAAATCATTATTTTTTGTAGGGCGTTCGCTGTACGGCCACAAGGTCAGAGGGACCATGATTCGTTTGAGTGTAGCCGCCTGAAAGGCTTGGCTTATCTCGTGAGGCGCATACTAACGGTACTCCGTAATGATAACCGTGAGTGAGATCCCACAAAGGTCTAAATATTCCAACCTATTAGACATATTAATAGAATTTTTAACGATAGATCACAGTTCGATCAGTCGATAATCCGGAGAGATTCAGCGTTATGGCGCAAATGTCAGTTCCAACTCCACTGCAAACCATGACTTTTCCGCTGCATGGTGCAAGGCTAATTGAAGCATCGGCGGGTACGGGTAAAACCTTTACCATCGCGGGTTTGTATCTGCGACTTCTACTAGGGCATGGCACTGCCGATACCAAACATCGCGTGCCGTTGACCGTGGATCAAATTCTGGTCGTGACCTTTACCGAAGCTGCAACAGCGGAGCTGCGTGATCGTATTCGTGCGCGTATTCATGACGCGAGGATCGCATTCGCTCGCGGACAAAGCTCAGATCCTGTGATTCAACCTTTGTTGGAAGAGATCGAAGATCATAAGCAAGCCGCCGAGATCCTTTTGCAAGCAGAGCGCCAAATGGATGAAGCTGCGGTGTACACCATTCACGGTTTCTGCCAACGCATGCTGACGCAAAACGCATTCGAATCCGGTAGTCGCTTCAACAATGAGTTTGTAACGGACGAAAGCCATCTCAAAGCGCAAGTGGTTGCCGATTACTGGCGTCGTAATTTCTACCCTCTGCCATTCGCTTTGGCTGGAGAAGTACGCCAACTCTGGGGCTCGCCATCGGATCTACTGTATGACATCAGTAACTACCTCACGGGCGCGCCGCTAAGTCTCTCTGTTCCTGCAATGCAAGGTAGTCTTGCCGATTTGCATGAGCAAAACTTAAAGCAAATTGATGCTTTGAAAGCTCGATGGCGTGATAGCCAAGATGACTTCCTCGCACTGATTTCTGATTCCGACGTCAACAAACGCAGCTATACCAAAAAGTCTCTACCGACGTGGTTAGAAGCGGTCAACGTATGGGCTTCGACAGAAACCACGGGCTATGACTATCCAGATAAGCTGGAGAAGTTCGCCCAGAATGTGTTACTTGAGAAAACCCCGAAAGGTACTGCACCACAACACCCCGTGTTTGAGGCGATAGAAGCCTTCCTTGCCAACCCAATCAGCTTAAAAGCGCCATTGTTAGCTCATGCGATTGAGCATTGTCGCGTGATGCTGGCAAAAGCAAAAAATCAGAAACAATGGTTGTCATTCGATGACTTGCTGACTCAGCTTTCTGCCTCGATTGATACCGATGAAACCGCACTACTGACAGAGCGCATTCGCACGCTTTATCCGGTTGCGATGATCGATGAATTCCAAGATACCGACCCACTGCAATACAGCATTTTCAGTCGCATTTATTTGGATAATCCTGAGTGCGGTTTGTTTATGATCGGTGACCCGAAACAGGCGATTTACGGTTTCCGTGGTGCAGACATCTTCACTTACATCAAGGCTCGTAACCAAGTTAGTGCTCACTACACGCTTGGCACCAACTGGCGATCAAGTACCGATATGGTATTGGCAGTGAACCAGATTTTTGCTCTGCCAGATAGTCCGTTTATTTATGACTCCGACATTCCATTCCATTCTGTGGATTACAGCCCAAGTGCCGACAAACGCGTTTGGACCATGGGTGGTCAAAAACAGCCTGCACTGACTTATTGGCTGCAAGAAGCGGAAGATAAACCTCTGCCAAAAGGTGAATACCTCACAACTATGGCAGAGGCGACAGCAAGCCAAATTCAAACCATTTTGACCGCAGCGCAACAAGGTCAAGCGAGCTTGGTTAATGGCGAAAAGCAGAAGCCAGTTAAAGCGGGCGACATTGCAGTATTGGTGCGAACGGGTAGCGAAGGTCGCATGGTCAAGCAGGCGTTAGCAGACCAAGGCATTGCTAGTGTGTATTTGTCCAACCGCGATAGTGTGTTTACTAGCTCTGTGGCGCAAGACTTACAGCGTTTGCTGCAAGCGGTATTAACACCAGAAAACGACAGAGCATTACGCGCCAGCCTAGCATCAGAATTGTTCGCTCTGGATGCAGCCAGCTTAGACGCCCTCAACAACGACGAAACCGTGTGGGAAAATGCGGTTAACGAGTTCAAAGAATACCGTAAGCTTTGGGTGCAACGTGGTGTGCTACCTATGCTGCGAGCAGTGATCAGTAAGCGCCATATTGCTGAGCGTCTGCTAGAAGAAGGGGCGAGCTCACAAAGCGAAAACGGTGAGCGAGTACTTACCGATCTGATGCACATTGGTGAGTTATTGCAGCAAGCAAGTAACGAATTAGACAGCGACCACGGCTTGCTGCGTTGGTTAGCCCAATCCATCAGCGATGCAGAGCACGGGTTAGGTGGCAGCGATGACCAAATTCAGCGTTTGGAATCAGAGCGTAACTTGGTGCAAATCGTCACCATTCACAAATCCAAAGGTCTGGAATATGACTTGGTCTTTCTGCCATTTGTGTTTGGTTACCGAGAAGCAAGTGAAGCCAAATACTACGACGCTGAGAACGATCGCACCGTACTTGATATCACGGGTAACGATGCGTCGTTAAAACAGGCAGATAAAGAGCGCCTTGCTGAAGATTTGCGCCTTATCTATGTAGCGCTAACGCGTGCCGTGTATGCCTGCTTTATTGGTGCTTCAACACTGCGCAATGGTCGCTCAACCAAAGAGCCAACCGGTGTGCATCACAGTGCAATTGGTTACTTGGTGCAAAATGGTCAAGAAGGCGGCATTAACGATTTGTTTGTTGGGTTGAAAAAGCAGCAAGAGAATCTCGATAGCGTGGTGATTTGTGATCCTCCAAAGCAGCACGACGAGATGTATGTTGCGAAGCAAACCGAGTTAGAAGCGTTGACTGCCAAAGAGCTGCAAAACTCGATTGATAGAAACTGGCGCATCACCAGTTACTCGGGCTTGGTTAAGCAAGGTTCTCATCATGCTGAACATGACGCGACGATTGAAATCACCGGCTTTGATATCGATTCTTCAGAAGAGCAAGATGAGGCGGAATTGGTTGAGCCAGAACGCTCTATCTTCAACTTCCCGCGTGGCGCACGTCCGGGTACTTTCCTGCACAGCTTATTTGAGGAAATTGAGTTTACTCAACCAGCGACAACGGAAGAGAATACCCAAATTATCCTCGGTTTAATGGAAAGTGAGCAGCTTGATGAAGAGTGGCTGCCAATCCTACAACAGTTGATTGATACCGTGTTGGCAACGCCTTTGGATAGCAAAGCACTGCTACTCAATCAGAAAGGTCCGGCGCAACGTTTGGTTGAGATGGAATTCTTACTGCCGATTGAAGTGCTGTCTGCACCAGCATTGAACCGTGTGATTCAACGTCATGATCCGCTCTCTGCCAAAGCGGGCGATCTGGGTTTCCAAACCGTGCAAGGCATGTTGAAAGGCTTTATTGACTTGGTGTTTGAGCACCAAGGCAAATACTACGTCCTTGACTGGAAATCGAACCACTTAGGTGATGATGTATTCCATTACCATGGCGATGCGTTGAAGTCGGCGATGGCGGATCATCGCTACGATCTGCAATACCAAATCTATGCTTTGGCGCTGCATCGTTTCTTACGCAGCAGATTGCCAAATTATGATTATGAACAGCACTTTGGCGGTGTTTATTACCTGTTCTTGCGTGGTATGGATGGGCAAAGTGATCACGGTATTTTTTCTGCCAAGCCAACCTTTGAATTTTTACAAGAGATGGATCATTTGATTGATGGTCAAGCACCTGACACGCGATCCAGTGAATCCGGTCAGATGGAGTTAATTTGATGAAAACCAATGATCTTCTTTCTGAGCAAAGCAGCCCTCTGGCAACAAAAGATCTAGCGGCAACACGAGATCTATTGGCAACTTTAGAATCGTTGGCAAAAAAAGGAGCGATTCGCCAATTGGATTTCCAGTTCGCGCGCTTTATCTATTCGCAAGTTGAGCAACAAGCGAACAGCCAAGAACTGGCATTTATTGCTGGCGTGGTCAGCAGTGAGTTGGGGAAAGGGCACATCTGTTTGCCTCTGTTTGATAGCCAAGGGCAGCCAGCGGACCTTGCCAGTAAGCTCGGTTTGTTTGGAGAGTCTGCGCTGACGCTTAATACTCAGCTGCAAGGCGTTAATTGGGTTGAGCTTCTGCAAGCGTCGCATTTGGTTGGTACACAAGGTGAGGCCTTGCCAATGATGTTTGATGGCGAGCGTCTCTACCTGCATCGTTACTGGCACTATGAAGTGACGTTGGCGGACAAGCTCAATCAACTCAGTGCGGCTGTAAACCTACAGGCTCAAGAATTCACACGTTTGTCTGAGTTGCTTCACCATTTATTCGCTCGTCAGTACCACTTTCTGTTCAATGCATTAGCCAAAGCGACAGAGTCGGGGACCAGCAACCAGGTGCTACGCCAGCAATTAGTCTGTGACCATTTGGATGTGGCTACCGTAGACAGTCTCGATTGGGCAGCCATTGATGCGGCAGTCTGCCAAGTTAAACAAGTTCACGATCTACAAGTGCTGGACAAGCTTGTGCCATTATCGGCTTGTGTTAACTGGCAGAAGGTCGCAGCTGCAGTGGCACTGACGCGTCGTTTTGCGGTGATTTCAGGTGGTCCGGGTACGGGTAAAACCACTACGGTAACCAAACTGCTTGCCGCATTGATTGAGCAAGCAGGACAAGAGAAAAACCTCACCATCAAGCTGGTGGCGCCAACAGGTAAAGCGGCAGCGCGATTGACGGAGTCTATTGGTAAAGCGATTCAAGAGTTGCCAGTGGAGCCTGAGCTTAAAGCGAAAATTCCAACCGAATCGAGCACTTTGCATCGCCTGTTGGGCGCGATCCCGAACAGTGCAGAGTTTCGTCACAACAAGCAAAATCCGCTGCACCTCGATATTTTAGTAGTGGATGAAGCCTCTATGGTCGATCTGCCGATGATGTACAAAGTCGTCGATGCGCTACCAAAGCATGCGCGTTTGATTCTACTGGGAGATAAAGACCAGTTGGCGTCGGTAGAAGCAGGTGCGGTGCTCGGTGATATCTGTTCGTTCCACGCATTTGGCTTTGGCAAAGAGCAGGCGTCTGCGGTCGCGAAGTTAACGGGTTTTGACACCTTGGCTTACAGCACCAACAGTAATGCTTCGATTGCCGATAGCTTATGTATGCTGCAAAAGAGTTACCGATTCGATGCCCGTTCTGGTATCGGTCAGCTAGCGAAAGCGGTCAACGTTGGCTCAGCCGCAAAAGTAGACGACGTTTGGAATCGTGATTTTGCTGATATCGAGCATTTTGCACTGAGCAGTCAAAACTACAATCAGATGATGCAGACCTTGGTTACTGAATATGGTCGTTACCTGAAACGCATCGGACAGCAAGATATTGACCAAAAGACAGGAGAACCAGAAACGCTGACCCGCAAAGCCAAAGCCGTGTTGGATACCTTTAATCAATGCCGACTATTGTGTGCCATCCGTGAAGGTGACTTTGGTGTGACCGGTTTAAACCAACGCATTGAAAAAGCACTCGCGGCACGTAAGCTGATTCAAACCCAAGATGAACTTTGGTATCACGGTAGGCCAGTGATGGTCACGCGTAATGATCATGGCTTGGGGTTGTATAACGGTGATATCGGCATTTGTATGCGAGACGACAGCGAAGGAGAGCCGCGTCTTAAAGTGTTCTTTGAACTACCGGATGGCAGCGTGAAGTCGGTGCTGCCAAGCCGAGTCCCTGAGCATGAAACCGCATATGCGATGACCATTCATAAATCACAGGGCAGTGAGTTTGAATACACGCTGATGATTTTGCCGCCAGACTTCAGTCCAATCCTCACTCGTGAGCTGATCTACACAGGTATTACTCGCGCGAAGAAACGCCTTGCGATGTACGCTGAGATGAATGTCCTCAAGCGCGGTATTAAAGTGAAAACCACTCGAGCAAGTGGGTTGGTTGAGCGACTTAGAAATTGAGTTTAGTCATTCAAAAGTGAGAAGTTTTCATAAACTGAATATGTTTTTATGTGGCGGGTCGTAATCCCGCCATTTTTATGTCCAAGTAATTCGACCTGGTTTGAACCCCATGCTTTTTCTTCGATATTGTTTGAGCTTTGATGTCGAATGAGGTGTGCTCGTGGATTTTTCCTGGCTTGTACGTATCGCATTTATCGCTTTTTTTGTTTCAGGTGCTGCGTTGTTTATTTGGTTTGTGGTGCTAGGTGCCTTTCTCGTTTTCTTGACCCCTAAAAATGTAAAGCAGTACGCTTTCAATGAGCGACACTTTTCTGAAGTTGAGCGAGCGATCAGTTCAGGTTTTCATTTTGGAGCGCTTATTTATGGCACGGGACTGCTTGCGGCTATCGCGTTTCCTCGACTTAGTCGGAAAAGAGGGCTGAGCGATATTCGCAGCGTAAGTCCTCCGTGGCTGATTATGACAAGCCTAGTGTATTGGACAATATTGCTGATGATTATCTTCGTAACTTGTTCCACCTTAATAATGATGTTTATTCACTAGACGTACGTACAAAAAGACCGAGCATGATGCTCGGTCTTCTTCTATCAACTGGCTTTACTAAAAGCGTTGGTAAATGACACGCTCTTAATGTTGTACTGTTTTTGGTAGCTTAAGATGAACTCTCTGATGGCATCATTAACAGGGAACACACAATGCACATCTAGGCCTTCTAGAAAATGATTATCAGCCATATCCCAAAAGCTTTGCAGCGAATTACAAATAATAGTTCTCATATAACAGTGCTCTTCTCGGCTTTAATAAAAGTCAGATAAACAGCTGTCCTTGATATACGGATACTCAGCAGAAACGTAATTAATGCTGAGTATTTTAGGGTGGAGAGAGTTCTCTCACCTAGATCCTTAGCGGTTAAACTTTGACCGCATTGGCGCAAAGTATAGCCAACCAGATGAATAAATCAACGATAAATATTCATTCAATTTTAATGTAATGGTTTGCACATTAATTGAACGGTTTGTGTTAGTTGATCATGTGGTTCAAAGATCCAACGCTAGGATTTTTGACTTACGCTGAAAGTTATACAGATCCTGTTTTACTACAGGTAGGTAATCAACATTCACCTCGTAAAAGCCTTGCTCTCTGAACCAGTGCAAGCTGTGGGTAGTCAGTACAAAAATCTGGTCAATGCAGTCTGATTTTGAGCGATGCTTCATATAGTTGAGCAGTAGTAGTCCTCGGTTTCCATCTCGATAGTCAGGGTGAATTGCAACACAGGCCATCTCTGCTTTGCGTTCTTCGATATATGGATACAAAGCCGCACAGCCTATTATCAAACCGTCTTTTTCTATGATGGTGAACTTACTAATTTCTTGCTCAAGTTGCTCACGTGAGCGTCGCACTAAGACTCCTTGCTCTTCTAGTGGACGGATCAAATCTAGGATACCGCCAATGTCATCGATATCGGCTTCGCGCACCTGTTCGGCACTGGCCATCACGACTTGGGTACCGATGCCATCGAAAGAGAAAAGCTCTTGAATTAACGCGCCATCCACTTTGTAGCTGATCAGGTGACTTCGCGGCACTCCTGCACGACATGCGGCAATGGAGCCTTTAAGAAAACGTAATGTACCGGAGTTATAGTCGGTGTCCGGCGAGGTGTTCTCGGTCAGATTTTTAATGACATGTTCTGCTTCGATAGGGAACAGCTCCGCGACGGCGTTGCCATTGTCATCAATCACACCTTGCTCTGAACAGAAGCCAATAAGTTTATCTGCGCCTAGTTTTATCGCTAGTTGAGTGGCAACTTCTTCAGAGAGCAGATTAAAACACTCGCCTGTCACAGAGCTGGCAATAGGGCCAAGCAGTACAATTGAGCCTTGATCGAGTGTGCGATGGATAGCATTGGTATCGATTCGACGGATACGACCACTGTGGCAATAATCAATACCGTCATCCACTCCGAGGGGCTGAGCAATCACAAAGTTACCGCTCACGACGTTAAGTTGTGTTCCTGCCATCGGCGTATTATTGAGGCTCATCGACAAACGTGCGGTAATAGCCAGTTGTAGTTGCCCTGCTGCCTGCATAACTACCGAAAGTGCAGCTTCGTCTGTGATTCGAACATTTTTGTGGTACGGCGTTGTAAGGTCTTGTTTTTCTAGTAGCTGATTAATTTGTGGCCTAGCACCATAAACAAGTACTATCTTAATTCCTAGACTGTGCATAAGCGCAATATCATTGATAATATTGCCAAAGTTTTTATCCGCAACCGCCTCTCCACCTAACATTAAGACCATGGTTTTACCACGGTGGGCGTTCACATAGGGTGTGGATTGACGGAATCCTTTAACTAGAGCAGTACTACGAATTTTCACTACAGCCATTCCTTGTGTTTATTTATGCTCTAATATTGTCTTTTTATTCAATTGTTGGCAAGGTGTTTTTTTGGAACAAAGAGCAAACATCAATTTGCTCACTCTTTATTCTTTTTACTATAAAAGAGTAGAATGTGTGTGTGGTTTCAAAGTAAGAAAGTGTGATGTCTTCTTTAGCGAAAAAAAACGCTGCTATTAACGAACAGCCAACTCAGAAAAAAACCAATACCCGTAAGTGGATTGAACGTGCACTGATGTTTATTGCCTTAGTCGGAACGCTTGCTGTTATTGGTGTTTATGGAGACTTGATTGGTCGTTTTGTATATAAGCCGGTACCAAAGTCTCTTATCTATGGTAAGTGGATTGAGCAAGAGGTTGCGCCTTACGCTCGTGAAGAGTTCATTGTCAGTGAAAGGGGCATCATCGTTCAGGGCTCTACCATAGCCACTGATTTTGAGTTTGACGGTAAAACCTTTTCGTATAAGGTGGGCTCTAAGGTAAGAGAGTTTGAATTCGTGGGACAAAATCATACTGAAATGAAGTTGGACTCAAATGCGCATTATTTGCCAGTCTTCCGTTTAGAAGGCAAAAGCGACTTGTCTCTACGCTAGAACTCCGAACCACTTGTTCATCGCATGGAAGCGATGGTTTAACATCTGTCGAAGTAATTTTCTCTGGTTTACTGGATCTGCAATATCAAACATTGCTTGGACATTTCCTTTATTTTCCTCTGCTATAAATATATTTGGTTGATGAACTGTACGAGGCGCTCGTGCATTCGCTCATTGTTGATACACTTTGTCGCAGCTTTTCAATTGCTTCGTAGGTATTTGTTTGTCATCCTTTCGCTATATTTAACTGTGGAAATCCTCCGTGCATAAAAAACTCCTACCTCTAATGACGTTAAGCCTTCTCTTTGGCTGTGCTCAACCAACAGATCGTGCTCAACAATATCTGGATGGTGAATTTACCAACATACTCAATGAAGTGAATGTGGTTGAATCTAACAAGCCGCAAGACTTTACTGAGTTCAACAAGCAAGCAGAGCAAGTTGTAACCAAGTCGCCTTCAATGGCAAAAATGTACCAACCACTTTACGAGAAGTTGAGTGAGTGGGCGTTGCAAAGTGGTGATACCACAGCGTTAAGTGCTTTCGGCATTCAGGCCGCTCAACTTGGGGGCGGTGACAAAAAGGGTAATGTGTTATTCACGGGTTATTTCTCACCAGTGATGGAATTGCGTCACGAGCCAAATGCTAAGTTTAAGTACCCAGTTTATGGCAAGCCGACTTGCAGCTCGGACTGTCCGACTCGTGCAGAGATTTATAACGGTGCATTAGAGGGGCAAGGCCTTGAGCTTGGCTACGCACCAAATATGATTGATCCGTTTATGATGGAAGTGCAGGGCAGCGGCTTTGTTCATTTTAAAGATGACGATACGCTGGAATACTTCGCTTACGCAGGCAAGAACAACAAAGCGTACGTAAGCATTGGTCGTATTTTGATTGATCGTGGTGAAGTGCCACGTGAAAAGATGTCATTAAAGGCAATCAAAGAGTGGGTGATGGCAAATGATGAGGCGGCAGTTCGTGAATTGCTAGAGCAAAACCCTTCTTATGTCTTCTTTGCGCCGCAAGCGGATGCGCCAGTTACGGGATCAGCAGGTATTCCTCTATTACCAATGGCATCGGTTGCAGGTGATCGCTCAATTCTACCTATGGGTACACCAATCCTAGCTGAAGTACCATTGCTTAATAAAGACGGTACATGGAGCGGGGCACATCAGCTTCGTCTTCTTATTGTGCTAGACACTGGCGGTGCGGTGAAGCAAAACCATCTTGACCTTTACCACGGTATGGGACCACGTGCTGGCACAGAAGCGGGTCACTACAAGCACTTTGGTCGTGTGTGGAAACTCGGTCTGGAAAATACCCCAACGCAAGCACCTTGGGCTTTGCCGCCAGAGAAGTTACAATAAGCGCCTAGCGAGAGGAATCGCCTCTCATCATCTAGACATTTCATCAAAGAGTGCGTATAAATCGCACTCTTTGTTTTTCTATCGATCATCTGGAACTTCAATATGCGTGAACTCGATACTCCGGCATCTGACAGCTACAACCAACGTTTTGGTGGCACTCGTCGTCTCTACGGTAACAGCGAAGTAGAAATTCTTCGTGCCGCACACGTGTGCGTGATTGGTATTGGTGGCGTAGGTTCTTGGGCGGTAGAAGCGCTGGCACGTACTGGTATTGGTGAGCTGACACTTATTGATATGGATGACGTGTGTGTGACTAACATTAACCGCCAAATCCATGCGATGACAGGCACGGTTGGTCAAAGCAAAATTGAAGTGATGGCAGAGCGCGTTAAGCTGATTAACCCTGAATGTAAGGTCAATCTGATTGACGATTTCATCACGCCAGATAACCAGCACGAGTACTTGAGCAAAGAGTTCGATTACGTGTTGGATGCGATCGATAGCGTAAAAGCAAAAGCCTCTCTACTGGCTTACTGTCGTAGCAACAAGATCAAAGTGATCACGACAGGCGGTGCTGGTGGTCAAATCGATCCAACCCAAATCATGGTGGCGGATCTGACCAAGACTATCCAGGATCCATTGGCGAAGAAGATCAAAGATACGTTGCGTCGCCATCATAACTTCCCGAAAAACCCAGCGCGTAAGTTTGGTATCGATTGTGTGTTCTCTACCGAGCAATTGAAGTACCCACAAGCAGATGGTTCAGTATGTGGCGTGAAATCGACAGCAGAAGGTCCAAAACGAATGGACTGTGCGAGTGGTTTTGGCGCAGCGACGGTTGTAACAGCAACTTTCGGTTTTGTTGCGGTATCTCGCATCGTTGAAAAGCTGATTCAAAAGCATAAGAAGTAAATTCAAAGAAGAGAGCGCATCATGACTGATTTCCCTGTTTCGCCGTTTGGCACTGACATCACCAGTGAAGACATCGCCGCAACCATGCAGCAATTTAAAGGTTGGGAAGACCGTTACCGTCAGGTGATTCAATGGGGTAAAAAGCTGCCTCAAATGCCTGAAGAGCTTAAATCAGAACAAGTTACGGTATCTGGTTGTGAAAGCCTAGTGTGGTTGGTGAGCAAAGAGCAAGAAGGCGTATGGCACTTCTGCGCTGATTCTGACGCGCGTATCGTTCGTGGCCTGATTGCCTTGGTGATGGCAGCTTACGACGGCAAAACAGCAGAGCAAATTCAAGCGTTTGATATTGATGCTTACTTTGAAAAGCTGGGTTTAATTGCTCATCTAAGCCCATCGCGTGGCAACGGTTTGAAAGCGATTGTTGAGCAGATCAAAACACAGGCTCAGTAATTGCGATTAGTGAACACCGCATAAAGAACAAAACAAAGAAAAGGGTTGAAGCCAAATGGTTTCAACCCTTTTTCTATATATCTAGATTGGTATCTTGATTGTTAAAGCATATCGACTGCTTTCTCAACGGCTGCAATCAGCTTCTCAACATCTTCTAACGTATTGTAGATACCAAAAGAAACACGCACAGTACCTTTGACGTTGAGCGCATCCATCAGAGGGTGAGCACAGTGATGCCCTGCACGAACTGCGATACCTTGTTGATCAAGCAGTGTAGCAATGTCTTGGTGGTGAACGCCGTCCATCACAAAAGTAAGCACTGAAGCGTTCGGCTGATAACCGAGGATTTGAATGTCGTCCAGCTGAGTCAGTGCTTGGTAAGCTTTTTCCTGCAGAGAATGCAGATGTGCCTCTACTTCGGTTTGGTTGAAGCCTTGGTACCAATCGATAGCTTTTGCTAGCGCAATCGCGCCAGCGACGTTCGGTGTGCCCGCTTCAAACTTACCCGGCAAGGCTGAGAAGGTGGTTTTCTCAAACGAGACTCTTTCGACCATTTTGCCGCCGCCGTGCCATGGTGGCATCGCTTCTAAAAGTTCAAGCTTGCCATAAAGAACCCCAATCCCTGCAGGTGCATACAGTTTGTGGCCAGAGAAGACATAGAAATCAACATCGAGCTCTGCCAAGTTCAAAGGTTCATGAACAATACCTTGTGCACCATCAACAACAACAACCGCGCCTACCGCATGCGCCTTAGCGATGATTTTCTCGATGGGTTGACGAGAGCCCGTCACATTGGTGATTTGTGCACATGCTACGATTTTACAGCGCTCCGACAACAGTGCTTCAAATGCACTGATATCGAATTGGCAATCGGAGGTCATCGGAACTTTAACGATTTTCGCGCCCGTTTGCTCTGCGACAATTTGCCAAGGCACGATGTTGGCGTGATGTTCCATTTCACTGATCAGGATTTCATCACCCGCTTGGAGCGAGCTTCGAGCATAAGTTTGCGCGATGAGATTTAGCGCTTCGGTTGCGCCGCGAGTCCAAATGATTTCTTTTGAGCTGCTTGCCCCAATGAACTTCGCAACGGTTTCACGAGCCGCTTCAAATTGACTGGTCGCGTTGGCTGTTAAGCTGTGACTGCCACGGTGCACGTTCGCATTTTGTGCACTGTAGTAACGGCTAATCACATCGATCACGCATTGTGGCTTTTGTGTTGTAGCTGCGCTATCAAGGTAAACCAAAGGTGACTGGTTGACGTCTTGATTCAGAGCTGGGAACTGTTCGCGTACAGCGTTTACGTCAAACATTATTCGTCACCGAGCTCGTGATAATGCAGTGTTGGGATAGTGACTAACGGCTCTGCAACCATCCATCCATGCTCTTTACCGGAAAGTTTGATAATGATTTCCATAGCGAACTCAAGTGCGGTTCCTGGTCCCTGACTTGTCAGTAGATTGTGATTCACGTCCATGGTGACACGTTTTGCTCGCCATTTGTCTTCCGGAATATGAGATTGGAAGCTTGGGTGACATGTCATCAGAGCTTCAGGGTAAAGGTTGTGGTGTTGTAAAACCAAAGCAGGAGCAGCACAAATTGCCGCAACCAGTTTACCTTCGTACATATGCTGTTTCAGGATCTCAATCATGATGGTGCTATCACGGAAGGTTTCTGCACCACCTACGCCACCAGATAGAACAATCGCATCAAACTCGTCATCGGCAACATCAACCAGCTTGCAATCCGCGGTAAGTGTCACACCACGAGAAGCCTTCATAGTCAGTGCACCATCGAAGTCTGCGCTTGCAACCGTTACGTCATAGCCTGCTCGAACCATTAAGTCGATAACGGTTACCGCTTCCATTTCTTCGGTGCCCGGAGCGATAGGTACTAAGATCTTTTTGTTCATTGTTCTGTCCAGCTTTGTTCAATCTGTTTGATGCGTTGATAGAGTTTGGCGTTCTCTGGCGTGCTAATGTGATGCTTTTCGGCGGCTTGCAGTAGATAACCAGTAATAAAGTCTATCTCGGTACGGCGTTGGTGAAAAACATCTTGCCTCATAGAAGAGTAGTTGGCTGCTGTAGCGTTAACCACTTGCATAATAGTGGCATGAAGAGAGTCAAAATCTACCTCGATCTCTTCTTTATTCATGACTTCCACTAACTCATGAGTGATGTTCGCCAATTTGGTGTCAAACTCAGGAGCGGCAAGCTCACCATTCTTGCATTGATGGATGGCAGTCAGGGGGTTGATTGCGCAATTGATCGCAAGTTTTGTCCACAATGCAGCGTTGATGTTTGGGTTCCAATTAACTTCGGGCAAAGCGTGGTTCATCACATCTGCAAGAAAGCTACACTGAGCACCTTTAGCATTAAAACCACCCAGTTGAGTATTCCCCTGACCAGTGTGAAGAACCTGCTCTTTACTTGGTTTATAAGCACCGTGTGTTGTTGTGGCAACTATCAATGGGTTATCAGGCAGTTTTGCTTCAAGTAGCGGTGCAGTGCCCATACCGTTGTGCAGCAACATCACAATGGTGTCTTTGCTGATGTAGGGAAGAAGAGGCTCAATGGCTTCCTCTACTTGCCATGCTTTTACCGTCACAACAATCAGATCTGCGGCTTGTACAGAAGGAAGGTGCTGATTAGTGAAGTTAATTGCAGGAGCGTCATCAAGTTGAAGCTGTTGCTTACTATCAGAGGTTCTTCCCCATAAGGAAACATTGTGCCCAGCAAATTGAAATTTGGTCGCCCATAGTGAGCCAATAGCTCCCGGACCAAGGATAAGAATATTCACCAAACGCTCTCATTAAAAAGGTTTGCTGCAAGGATAATGAGGGAAAAAAGGAAAGCAAATAAAAATGGCGCCAAGAGGCGCCATTTTTGGGGAACTTATCGGTTCTATTAGAACTTGTAAGTTACAGCTAGGTAGTGACCGAAGCCAGTAGATTTGAAGCCGTCAGTATCTTTGATACCGTAAACGTCTTTGTAACCTTTCAGGCCGTAACCAACTGCGAAGCGGTCAGAGTGCCAGTAGATACCGTTAAACATTGCACCACCGTTGCTAGCAGTAGAGTACTCATCTTTCATACCGAATTGGTAATCGATGTAACCTTGGTAAGAAATGAATGAACCGTTCTCGAAGAAGTAGAATGGTTTGAACCAGTTAGTCGAGATTTGGAAACCGTTCCAATCTTTGTTGTTACCTTGGTAAGTACCGTATAGGTTTAGGCCGATTTTGCCCAACCATGGAACCATCACGTCAGAACCTAGACCAACTTTTTGGTTGTTTACTGAGAATGGGTTTGTTTTGTAATCAGTACCGTCCCACTCAAATAGAGTTGCTACGTAAAGCTCTTGAACTGGACCGAAAGATAGGTCTTTACCAGTTAGGCCGTCTAGAGACATACGTGGAGCGAACTTCATGAAGATTTTAGGTGCGCCAGCTTTGTCGCTACCTTTGTCTGTTGCTAGGTTGAATACGTCAACGTAACCGTAAAGATCGAAGATACCAGAGCGGCCGCCGAATTCCATTTCTAGGTAGTCGTGAGATGACTCGCCTGGAAGTTCGTCAAATGCACCCATAAGGTTGAATTGCATCCACTTGTAATCGTTTTTGTGGATGTCGCCGTCAGAGTAATCTGCAGCCATTACTGGAGCTGAAGTAGCCGCTAGAAGGCCAAGAGCTAGAAGTGATTTACGCATAAGGGGACTCTCTATGTTTGTAATGATTCAGAACACGCAATCTTTGCTGCGCTTTCCAATTGGCAGGGATAATAGCGATAAAAATCGCAAATGAAAGTGATAAAGGATGCAAAAATGAAGGTTTTTGGTGATGTTTGTCACGAAACTAATTTTAATAACGGAACTTTTATGTTGTTGCATGTTTTTGCATAAATAGTGTGATTTAGATCGTTTGCGCGGGCGATTTTATGACATTTTAAGCCAGTCGTTTAACCAACATAAATCGTTAGTGATCTGACTGATACGTCCCTCGTATGAGTTATTGAATCAAAGAGGACGATTTAATGAATGAAGTGATGTTGTTCCCATTAACCTCGGTTGTACTACCCGAAGGGAAAATGAATCTGCGTATTTTTGAACCGCGTTACAAACGTATGGTGAAAGAATGCAGCATACAGAACATTGGGTTTGGGGTTTGCTTGGTCGGTAACGATAGTGACCAGAGAGCAGCGGGAAACGTTTCGTCCATCGGTACTTTGGTGACCATCGTTGATTTCGAAACACTCAGTGATGGGCTTCTTGGCATTACGGTCGTTGGAGAGAGACGCTTCCGAGTGAAGCGTGTGCGCTCTGATTTTGATGGTCTTCGTCATGCTGACGTTGAATGGATGGAAAATTGGCAACAGCCCCACTCCTATCCAGACTTTCTTCATTTGAGTACGCAACTCGCTCACGTTTACGAACAATTCCCCCAACTTGGTAACCTGTATCAACACCGCTTTTATGATGATCCTTCTTGGGTTACCCAGCGCTGGTTGGAGCTTTTGCCACTCGACCGTTCATTGTTTGAAAAGTTAGTAGGTGCGGATGATTGCATTGATGCTCTGACGTTTCTCACACATGCCATTGAAGCCCCAAATGAAAGAGAGACTAGGATATGAAAGGACTTACGAAAGCCGCAGTGACTTTGGCTACTGCTATTGGCTTGGCTGCTTGTGGCTCAGACAGTGACACAATTGAGTATTCAAACCTACAAGCTGTTCATGCTTCTGCAGATGCCCCTTTAGCAAATGTATGGATAAACGGTAACGCAGCACTTACTGATGTTGATTACGGTGTTGGCTCTGGCTATGTCAAGTTAATGGCGGGAGAAAATACGGTTCGTGTAGATGTACAACTACCAGGCGGTGAAGTGTTGAATGTTGTTCCAGAGACGATGTTGGACCTAAACAGCGAAACCAAATATACAGCATTTGTCGTGGGTGATGCCGCGGAAGGTACTGTTGAGCCTCTAGTGGTCACTCGTAGCGCAGTTTCTATGGCGGATGAAAATAACTTGGACGTTCAAATAGTGCATGCGGCGGCGGAGATACCGCCAGTGAATGTTTATGTAACGGCTCCTGGCGCAGACTTGTCTATGTCAACGCCCGTTGCAATGCTAGGTTATAAAGACTCAACTGATGTTCTGAATATTCCAGCTGACAATTACCAAGTGCGTTTGGCTGTGGGCGATTCGGTTGCCTTTGATTCAGGCTCAATCCCATTGCCGGCAAATGCAAATTTGACCATTGCAGCTATCAAAACGGGAGATTCAGACAGCACTTCTCCAGTGAAGTTGTTGGTATTGGATGGTTCTGGTTCTTCTATAATTGAGGATACGGGGAGTAAAGCGGAAGTACGAGTTGGCCATTTAGTTGAAGACGCAGGTACTGTCGATGTCAACGTGAATGGAGCGCCATTTGCAATGCTCTCTAATCCTGAGTTCGCGCCTGAACGAACTACTCCGGGCGTAGGTAGTTACCTAGGGCTTGATTCTGGTGATTACGACATCGATGTCATCGATCAGGCTTCTGGAACGACCATCATTGATGCAGATGGTGTCCCTTTGATGGGCGGTATGGATTACAGTATCTATGCCGTAGGAATGGCATCTACTATGGTTGAACCTCTCGTTGTTGAAGATATGCGTAGATCTGTAGTAACCAGTGCAACGTTAAATGTTACTCATGCTGCCGCAAATCCAGTCGCTGAAATGGTAGATATCTATCTCACCGCGAGCACAGGCATAGAAGGAAGTGATCCAGCAATAGCGAACTTTGCGTATAAAGACAGTGTTCAAGGTGTGTACATCGCTGAAGGTTCTTATTACGTTACAGTTACTGTTGCTGGTGAGCCGTCTATAGTGGCCATTGATTCAGCGCCACTTACTGTAACAAACGGTGTTGTGTATCAAGTGATCGCCATCGACGATGGTAATAATAATGGTTTTAACCTCATTGTTGATGACATCACAGATTAGGGAAAAGGAAGGGAGGAGGAAACTCCTCCCCTTAAAAGGCTGATTATGATGAGTGATAGCCCGCAGAAGCTTGGGCGAAGCGAGTGGAACGACTATATGGATAAAGTAAAAGCGAGAGATAAAGCCGCTTTTGCTTTCGTTTTCCGTTTCTATGCTCCGAAGCTTAAGCAGTTCGCCTACAAACATGTTGGAAACGAGCAGGTTGCAATGGAAATGGTTCAAGAGACTATGGCGACCGTTTGGCAGAAAGCACATTTGTACGACGGAGCAAAAAGTGCTCTTTCCACTTGGATCTACACAATATTGCGTAACCTTTGCTTTGACTTGCTGAGAAAGCAGAAAGGGAAGGAGTTACATATTCATTCTGATGACATTTGGCCTTCAGAATATTACCCGCCTGATTTGGTCGACCATTACTCACCAGAGCAAGATATGCTAAAAGAGCAAGTTGTGAAGTTCTTGGAGATTTTACCCAAGAATCAGCGAGATGTGCTAAGAGCGGTGTATTTGGAAGAGTTACCACATCAGCAAGTTGCAGAAATGTTTGAGATCCCCCTAGGCACGGTGAAATCTCGGCTGAGGCTTGCAGTTGAGAAATTGAGGCATTCAATGCATACGGAGCAATTATGAACAAACATCCAGATAAAAACCTGTTAGAGGCATATGCTTCGGGAAGTATTGACGCAGTTTCTGGCTTAGTTGTCGCTACGCATTTAGAGACTTGCTCCGACTGCCGTGCATATGTAAACCAAGTAGAGGCTGCTCAGGCCGTGCTTGTGAGTGATATTCCTACAGAGTATGGAGAAGAGTTTGACACCATGCTTGATGAAATATTGTGTGCAGAAGCGGTGTCTGACGATATCATTGTGCTAGAACAGGCTAAAGTTCAAGTCGCAGGGAAAGACTTCACATTACCAAAAACACTGAGTCGGTTTTCTGACTTAGTCAGTGATTGGAAAAGTTACGGCGGCAAAGTTTATAGCGCTCAGTTAGATCTTGGAGAAGATGCTCGCGTCAATCTTATGTACATCGGTGAAGATGTACGGATTCCTCAGCACACTCACAAAGGCTTGGAATCGACCTTAGTGTTACATGGTGGTTTTAGTGACGAGGACGGCCATTACGAGGCTGGTGATCTGCTGGTCAAGGACGCCACTGTTAAGCATAGTCCGTTCACGAAGCCTGGAGAAGACTGTTTATGTTTAACAGTCCTGACGGAGCCGATGATTTTTACACAAGGTGTAGCTCGAATTTTCAATATGTTTGGAAAGGGCATGTACCCTTAGATATTGCTTCAACAGACCCCAATCAAAAAGCCACCGATGTTCGGTGGCTTTTTTCATTATTTCTTCTTAATCTCTTTGTCTTGCTTTTTCGAGCAACTCAGTGAAGTAGTGCCGCAGTGAATAAAGCATGATTAAACTCGGAATTACCATCAAAGCGGTGAGAACAAAGAAGGTTGTCCAATCATTCAAGTAGTCAACGAGTTCGCCACTAAAAGAAGCGAGAGTGGTTCGGCCAAAGTTACCAAGTGAAGCTAATAGAGCGTATTGAGTTGCTGAAAAAGCTTGCCCAGTAAGCACCGTCAAGAACGATACAAAAGCAACGGTAGAGAATGCCGTTGTAAAGTTGTCCACAAAGATCGTTGCTAAGAATAAATGCTCGCTCGGGCCAACTTTCGCAATCCAAGCAAACATGAGGTTACTTGCTGACATCGCAATGCCGCCAATCATCAAGCCTCTTACAATGCCGAACTTCACGTTGAACATACTACCTACAAACGTGAATACCATAGTTGCGCCCCATCCAATGAGCTTAGAGTAGTAGCCAATTTGCTCATTGCTAAAGCCTACCTCTTTATAGAAGGCAATCGACATACGACCTAAGAACGCTTCACCAATTTTGAATAGAAAGACGAACAGTAGCAACGTGATAGCGACCCGAACTCCATTACGGTTAAAGAAGTCCAAAAATGGCTCAACGACGGTTACAGTGAACCAAGCAACTAACTTAGAGCCTACAACTTCTTTATGGCGTTGTTCTGCTTCTCGTTGAAGCTGTTCTCGCTGAGTATTTGGCTCACCAACCAGTAGAGTAAAAATCATGAGCAGAACAACAATCATTGCCATGCCGTAGTAGACGCCGTTCCATCCCACAGTATCTGCATTAATAAATGCAAGGTAACCAGGTAGCGAATAACCGGTCCACCAACCGATTACTGCCATTGCTGAAGCTTGAGGCAATTTTGAGTCTTCTGTTTTCGGGAAGGTATCAATACGAAAAGCGTCAATAGCGATGTCTTGGGTTGCCGATGCTGTTGCTATACATAGAGCAAGCATAGAGGTGAAAATCAAATTCTCTGCTGGGTTCACATCAGCAATAAATAAGGTCGCAACTAGCACGATACTTTGGCAAAGAAAAATCCAACTTCGGCGCTGCCCTAGTAAACGATGCAAAACAGGTAATTTGACACGATCAACTAATGGCGCCCATAAAAAGTTGATTGCGTAAACTGCAAAAACGCTACCGAAATAACCGATTGCCGATAACGTTAAGCCAGCATCTTTGAGCCAGCCTGACATGTTTGAACCAATAAGCACCCATGGAAAGCCACTTGAGCAGCCAAGCATGAAAACCCAAAGTAGGCGTTTATCGAGGTAACTTTTTACCGTTTCCAACCAAGTGATGGAAGGTAATGAAGAC
The DNA here is from genome assembly GCF_030248515.1 of Vibrio sp. D401a. NCBI lineage: Bacteria > Pseudomonadati > Pseudomonadota > Gammaproteobacteria > Vibrionales > Vibrionaceae > Vibrio > Vibrio sp. D401a. The sequence continues at coordinate 26,838 of NZ_JAHGAI010000070.1, forward strand.
ATAAATCAATCCGTTAAAATAGAGCCGCTAAAAGAGAAAGCCCTTCGAATATTCAAAGGGCTTATGATTTTGGCTATTTGAGTAGTGTTGCTTTGGTGATGACGATTTGTGTCTCTGGGACATCGCGCATCCGACCAATGGATTTGGTTGGTTGTTTCGCCATGCTTTCAATGACATCGAAGCCTTCAGTAACAACGCCAAACACGGCATAACCTGGTGGGCGAGAGCCGTAGTTCAAGAAATCGTTGTCTACTAGGTTAACGAAGAATTGTCGAGTAGCTGAATCGGGAGCATTGGTACGAGCCATTGCGATGGTTGCACGGTCGTTATTTAAACCGTTGTTACCCTCGTTTTTGATTGGAGCGTACGTTTGAACCATTTGCATATCTTGGTTAAAGCCACCACCTTGTGCCATAAAGCCAGGGATTACGCGGTGGAAAATCGTACCTTCGTAACTGCCATCTTCTACGTATTTCAGGAAGTTTGCGACGGTTATTGGTGCTTTTTCTTCGTTTAGCTCCACCGTAAAGTTTCCTAACGTGGTTTCAAACGCGACTTTTGGGCCCGCAAAAACGCTGCAGCTCAATAGCGCAAGAGAAAGAATCGCTTTACGTAGCATTAGAATCGCTCCTGCATGTACTGACGAAGTTCAGAATCATTCGCAGCTTCTTTTAAGGTTAAACTAATAACATCATTAAGCGTTTCTTCAATGTCTGAATCAGAGGCACTTAATGTACCCGAGCGCTTAGCGGTACCCGTGTAAGTCTTAACCAATTTACCTTCAGGTGTTTCTGCAGTGATCTCGATAACGACCTTCGCATCCATCTCATTTTCCATGACTGAATGTTTCACATTGATAAGCGCTTCTTGGATCTCTAGTTCGATAGAGTTATTGCTATTGAGGTCGGTGCGGAAACCTTGAGAAGCAAATTGCTGAGCAAATGCGTCTTCAAGAGTGATTCTAAGGTTTTGTTTTGCGTGTAGAGGTAAAATATTTGAACGGCCGTTATCAACCAATGCCACATATTGTGCAGCGCGGACGTCTTTACTGGTTAAGCTGTAGGTTTTTCCCTGTACAATTGAATTCGTGCTCAAAGTTGTTTGAGGCATAAGGTTCAATTGTGGCTGCTGTGGAGCTGAACAGGCAGCAAGCAGGGCAACTGAAGCTGCTAATACCAGTTTTTTCATCTTATTATTCCTTTTTAAAGTCATAGCTTTATTGCATAACGCTTAATTTAGCAGGATCTTTTGTCGCCTGTAAAATTACGAATTTGCTGTTAGAAGCGACAAGTTTCACATTTTTATCGCCAAACAAGCGTTTCAGCTTAGCGTCGTAACCAAGATGGCGATTACCTATGACTTGTAATTTACCACCTTGGTTCAAAATTTGTTTCGCATCACAGAACATTTGCCAAGCAATATGGTCGGTAATAGCTTGTTGTTGATGAAATGGTGGGTTGCACATGATTAAGTCTGCACTATTGTGCTCAAAGCCATCTAAACAGTTATTGACGATGCATTGGGCGGGATGCTCGGCACCTAGGTTATCAATAAGGTTCTGTTTGGCAGACTCGATAGCCATAAAGCTCTCGTCAACGAGCGTTAACTGAGCGCCTGGGTTGAGTTGTCCTGCTTTTACTGACAACACACCATTACCGCATCCAAGGTCGATGATACTTTTGATTTTAGGATCTTGCGGAATATGCTGAAGCATAAAGCGGGCACCCAGATCTAAGCTTTCGCCTGAATAAACATTTGGCAGATTTTTTAGTTGTATGTTCTCACCTTCGACACCCCAAACCGTAAAAGGGTCAACTGTGATAACGGGTTGTGCATTGGCAGCAGAAAAAACTAAGCGATGCTTCTTCCAAGCTAAAGACGTTTTTGTTTCGCCTAAGTGCTTTTCGAATAACTTGAGCGTTGATGTATGAATATCTTTCGCTTTATTTACTGCGATAATAGGGCACGATACGGGCAGTGTTTTACGTAGTTGGCTCAACAACCAAACTAGATGACGATTACTTTTGGGTAACTGAAGCAAAACGATATCGGTTTGGTTGGAAATTTCACTGATGGTTGAGTCAAAAGTCACGCTATTGCAGTGATTATTCTCTAAGTTCAGTTGAGCTCCTCTTTGAGAGACAAATGAGTCGCTTATCGATGTGACGTTATGCTTTTCTGAAAACCAGCATGCCAATGCTCCAAAACTATCATTGATGATAAGTATGTTCTGATTGGTCGGCAGATCCAGTTCTTCCACGTGGTTAATTAGGTACTCATCTCCCGCATCCCAAGCTTGAAGTGTTTCATTAGCGCGCTTTGGGAAGCGATGAAGTGTAAGACTTCTATCGTGAAGGTTCAGTTCGGTTTTCATAAGTGAGTTAAGGGTAGTTGTAACATACAGCTGGTATTGTCGCAGATGATAGCGGGACAAGATACTAAAAAGCTGTCAATTCTCTGTTTCTCGTGTTTTAGCGCTGCACGTGATACAGGCAAAGAAGTGTGAAGGCTCTTTGAAATTTAAACCAGTTGTACGTTGTTTGAATGAGTTGCGTATATACTTGCATAATTCGTATTTGCGAGGACGTAATATGATCCAAGAAATCATAGAAAAGAAGCTACATAGTGAGCTGCAGCCTAGTTACCTAAAAGTGATTAACGAAAGCTACATGCATAATGTTCCACCAGGCTCAGAAAGCCACTTTAAAGTGATTGTCGTATGTAATGCTTTTGACGGTCAGCGTTTAATTGGTCGTCACCGACAAGTTAACCAAATCTTGGCTGATGAACTTGATAATCACATTCATGCTTTGGCGATTCATACTTACACTGAAGCTGAGTGGCATGAGCAACAAAATGGTGCGCCAGATAGCCCAATGTGCATGGGCGGAGGGCGCTAAAGTATTGATAAAAGAAGATGACGAGAGTCATCTTTTTTTATTTTACATTTTTACGGGGACACAATGTGGTACAAAAGCTGGTTAAAAAATGTGTTAACAGTGTTTCAACAAATAAATAGAAATTTCTGTTTGTTTCAAACCATGAATATATCACTAAATAGGTATTCGTAGAGGACGATGCAATTGTGCGATGGTTCAAACTTATGACTATTCTTTAGCCTTTTAGATCTGATTCGGTCGAAATAAAACCACTATTGCTATCATTGGTCATGGCATCAAGTTCCCAAAAAATGCTAGACTACTGCACCTGATAAATCTCGCTCAAAAAATGTGATGAGATTTTTAATAGGATGTTGCGATTTTGGTGTTTTAAACAGCATCAAAACCGGACACTGATGTCGTGTCTAAAAGTTACGCAATCAAAAGAATCTTTTTCCCGATAAAAGTAGTGCAAGTGCGTATGATTACAATAAAGAAGGGCTTGGATCTTCCTATCGCAGGAGCTCCATCCCAGGTGATTAATGATGGTAAGACCATCAAAAAAGTCGCCTTGCTTGGCGAAGAGTACGTTGGCATGCGTCCTACCATGCATGTCCGCGTTGGCGATGAAGTGAAAAAAGCGCAAGTTCTTTTTGAAGACAAGAAGAACCCTGGCGTTAAGTTCACTGCTCCAGCAGCCGGTAAAGTGATCGAAGTTAACCGTGGCGCTAAGCGTGTACTTCAATCTGTAGTGATTGAAGTGGCAGGCGAAGAGCAGGTTACATTTGATAAGTTCGAAGCAGCTCAACTAGCAGGTCTAGATCGCGAAGTGATCAAGACTCAATTGGTTGAATCTGGCCTTTGGACCGCTTTACGTACTCGTCCGTTTAGCAAGGTTCCAGCAATCGAGTCTGCTACTAAGGCTATTTTCGTAACTGCAATGGATACTAATCCACTAGCAGCACAGCCTGAGTTGATCATCAATGAACAACAAGAAGCATTCGTTGCAGGTCTAGACATTCTTTCAGCCCTGACAGAAGGCAAGGTTTACGTATGTAAATCTGGCACTAGCTTGCCACGCTCTTCTCAGTCTAACGTAGAAGAACACGTCTTCGATGGCCCTCACCCAGCAGGTCTTGCTGGCACCCACATGCATTTCCTATACCCAGTAAATGCACAAAACGTGGCTTGGAGCATCAACTACCAAGACGTTATCGCGTTCGGTAAGTTATTCCTAACTGGTGAGCTATACACAGATCGTGTTGTATCTCTTGCTGGTCCTGTAGTGAATAACCCACGTCTTCTTCGTACTGTTGTAGGTGCTTCTCTTGAAGACCTAACTGACAGCGAATTGATGCCAGGCGAAGTTCGTGTGATTTCAGGCTCGGTACTTTCTGGTACACAAGCGTCTGGTCCACATGCTTACCTTGGCCGTTACCATCAGCAGGTTTCTGTCCTGCGTGAAGGTCGTGAGAAAGAACTGTTTGGCTGGGCTGTTCCTGGTAAAAACAAATTCTCAATCACAAAATCTTTCCTTGGTCACATCTTTAAAGGTCAGTTGTTCAATATGACAACGACAACTAACGGTAGTGATCGTGCAATGGTTCCAATCGGCAACTACGAACGTGTAATGCCACTTGATATGGAACCTACTTTGCTACTTCGTGATCTATGTGCCGGTGATACTGACAGTGCTCAAGCACTGGGTGCACTTGAACTGGATGAAGAAGATTTGGCATTGTGCACCTTTGTATGTCCTGGTAAATACGAGTACGGTCTGCTACTTCGTGAATGCCTAGATACCATTGTGAAGGAAGGGTAATCCATGCTTAAGAAATTCATAGAGGATATCGAGCATCATTTTGAACCAGGCGGTAAACACGAAAAATGGTTTGCACTGTACGAAGCAGCAGCAACACTTTTCTACACGCCAGGTCTAGTAACAAAACGTAGCTCGCACGTTCGTGATAGCGTTGACTTAAAACGTATCATGATCATGGTTTGGTTCGCGGTATTCCCAGCAATGTTCTGGGGTATGTACAACGCGGGTGGCCAAGCTATCGCAGCACTTAACCACATGTACGCTGGTGATCAACTAGCGACAGTTATCGCAGGTAACTGGCACTACTGGCTAACAGAAATGTTTGGCGGCACCATCGGTGCTGAAGCTGGTGTTGGCAGTAAGATGCTACTAGGTGCGACTTACTTCCTACCGATCTACGCAACAGTATTTATTGTTGGTGGCTTCTGGGAAGTACTTTTCTGTATGGTGCGTAAGCACGAAGTTAACGAAGGCTTCTTTGTAACTTCTATCCTATTCGCACTTATCGTTCCACCAACGCTACCTCTATGGCAAGCGGCACTAGGTATCACATTTGGTGTTGTTGTTGCTAAAGAGATCTTCGGTGGTACAGGTCGTAACTTCTTGAACCCTGCTCTTGCGGGTCGTGCTTTCCTATTCTTTGCTTACCCAGCACAAATCTCGGGTGACGTAGTATGGACAGCAGCTGACGGCTTCTCTGGTGCAACTGCTCTTAGCCAATGGGCTCACGGCGGTAGCGGCGCGTTGATCAACAACATCACTGGCGCTCCTATCACTTGGATGGATGCTTTCATCGGTAACATCCCTGGTTCAATTGGTGAAGTATCGACTCTAGCTCTAATGATCGGTGCAGCGATGATCGTATACATGCGAATCGCTTCGTGGCGCATCATTGCGGGTGTAATGATCGGTATGATTGCAGTGTCAACACTATTCAACGTGATTGGCTCTGACACCAACCCAATGTTCAACATGCCTTGGCACTGGCACCTAGTTCTAGGTGGTTTTGCATTCGGTATGTTCTTCATGGCAACAGACCCTGTATCAGCTTCATTTACCAATGGCGGTAAGTGGTGGTACGGCATCCTAATCGGTGCAATGTGTGTGATGATTCGTGTAGTTAACCCAGCTTACCCTGAAGGTATGATGCTGGCGATTCTATTCGCGAACCTATTCGCACCTCTGTTCGACCATGTGGTTATTGAGAAGAACATCAAGCGGAGACTAGCACGCTATGGCAAGTAATAACGACAGCATTAAAAAGACGCTGGGTGTTGTTATCGGGTTGAGCCTTGTTTGTTCAATCATCGTATCAACAGCAGCCGTAGGCCTGCGTGACAAGCAAAAAGCTAACGCTGTCCTAGATAAGCAATCTAAGATTGTAGAAGTTGCTGGCATTGAAGCAGACGGTAAAAAAGTACCTGAGCTATTTGCACAATACATTGAACCTCGTCTAGTTGATTTCAAAACGGGTGACTTTGTAGAGAAAGCTGAAGACGGCTCTACAGCAGCTAACTACGACCAACGTAAAGCAGCTAAAGATCCTGCTGAGTCTATCAAGCTAACGGCTGATGAAGACAAAGCTAAGATCCTACGTCGTGCTAACACAGGTATCGTTTACCTAGTGAAAAGTGGTGATGACATTTCTAAAGTTATCATCCCAGTTCACGGTAACGGTCTATGGTCTATGATGTACGCATTCGTTGCGGTTGAAACTGACGGTAACACTGTGTCTGGTATTACTTACTACGAGCAAGGTGAAACTCCTGGACTTGGTGGTGAAGTAGAAAACCCAGCATGGCGTGCTCAATTCGTTGGTAAGAAACTATTCGACGAGAACCACAAACCAGCAATCAAGATTGTTAAAGGTGGTGCTCCAGAAGGTTCTGAACACGGCGTTGATGGCCTATCTGGTGCGACACTAACTGGTAACGGTGTTCAAGGTACATTTGACTTCTGGTTAGGTGACATGGGCTTTGGTCCTTTCCTAGCAAAAGTTCGTGACGGAGGTCTGAACTAATGTCTAGCGCACAAAACATTAAAAAGAGCATTATGGCGCCGGTGTTGGACAACAACCCGATCGCGCTGCAGGTTCTTGGTGTATGTTCTGCTCTTGCAGTAACAACTAAACTAGAAACAGCATTTGTAATGACACTAGCGGTAACTTTCGTAACTGCATTGTCTAACTTCTCTGTTTCTCTGATCCGTAACCACATTCCTAACAGTGTGCGTATCATCGTTCAGATGGCAATCATCGCATCGCTAGTAATCGTGGTAGACCAAGTGCTTAAAGCTTACCTATACGATATCTCTAAACAGCTATCTGTATTCGTAGGTCTTATCATCACGAACTGTATCGTAATGGGTCGTGCTGAAGCATTCGCAATGAAATCTGCGCCAATCCCATCGCTAATTGATGGTATCGGTAACGGTCTAGGTTACGGCTTCGTTCTTATCACTGTAGGTTTCTTCCGTGAACTATTCGGTTCAGGCAAGCTATTCGGCATGGAAGTTCTACCTCTAGTGAGCAACGGTGGTTGGTACCAGCCAAACGGTCTGATGCTACTAGCACCATCTGCATTCTTCCTAATCGGCTTCCTAATCTGGGTAATCCGTATTCTGAAACCAGAACAAGTAGAAGCGAAGGAGTAAGGGCGTCATGGAACATTACATCAGTCTGCTAGTTAAATCGATTTTCATCGAAAACATGGCACTGTCTTTCTTCCTAGGTATGTGTACTTTCCTTGCCGTATCTAAGAAAGTTAAGACCTCTTTCGGTCTAGGTGTTGCAGTAGTGGTAGTACTAACTATCGCGGTTCCTGTGAACAACCTAGTTTACAACCTAGTTCTGAAAGAGAACGCGTTAGTTGAGGGCGTAGACCTTAGCTTCCTAAACTTCATCACCTTCATCGGTGTAATCGCAGCACTTGTACAGATCCTAGAGATGGTTCTTGACCGTTTCTTCCCACCTTTGTACAACGCGCTAGGCATCTTCCTACCGCTGATCACAGTAAACTGTGCGATCTTCGGTGGTGTATCTTTCATGGTACAACGTGACTACAACTTTGCTGAATCTGTTGTTTACGGTTTCGGTTCTGGTGTGGGCTGGATGCTAGCGATCGTCGCTCTTGCAGGTATCCGTGAGAAGATGAAGTACTCAGATGTACCTCCAGGTCTACGTGGTCTAGGCATCACGTTTATCACTGTAGGTCTTATGGCGTTAGGCTTTATGTCTTTCTCTGGTGTTCAACTGTAAGTCGGGTAAACCGCAACAATTAAGGAATAGTCAATGGACATTATTCTTGGTGTAGTGATGTTTACTCTGATCGTACTTGCGCTAGTACTAGTGATTCTTTTCGCTAAGTCTAAGCTTGTACCAACAGGTGACATTACAATTTCTGTGAACGATGACCCTTCACTGGCGATCGTTACACAACCAGGTGGTAAGCTACTATCTGCGTTAGCTGGTGCTGGCGTATTCGTATCTTCTGCTTGTGGTGGCGGTGGCTCTTGTGGTCAGTGTCGCGTAAAAGTTAAATCAGGTGGTGGTGACATCCTACCTACCGAGCTTGACCATATTACTAAAGGTGAAGCACGTGAAGGTGAGCGTCTAGCGTGTCAGGTTGCAATGAAAACTGACATGGACATCGAGCTTCCTGAAGAGATCTTCGGCGTTAAGAAGTGGGAATGTACAGTTATCTCTAACGATAACAAAGCGACATTCATCAAAGAGCTTAAGCTACAAATTCCAGATGGCGAATCAGTGCCTTTCCGTGCTGGTGGTTACATCCAGATTGAAGCACCAGCTCACCACGTTAAGTACGCTGACTTCGATGTACCTGAAGAGTACCGTGAAGATTGGGACAAATTTAACTTGTTCCGTTACGAGTCTAAGGTAAACGAAGAAACGATCCGTGCTTACTCAATGGCTAACTACCCAGAAGAAGAAGGTATTATTATGCTGAACGTGCGTATCGCTACGCCGCCGCCTAATAATCCTGATGTACCACCTGGTATCATGTCATCGTTCATCTGGTCTCTAAAAGAAGGCGACAAGTGTACGATTTCAGGTCCGTTCGGTGAGTTCTTCGCGAAAGACACTGATGCTGAAATGGTATTCGTTGGTGGTGGTGCAGGTATGGCTCCAATGCGTTCTCATATCTTCGACCAGCTAAAACGTCTGCACTCTAAGCGTAAGATGTCATTCTGGTACGGTGCACGTTCTAAGCGTGAAATGTTCTACGTAGAAGACTTCGATGGCCTAGCGGCTGAGAACGATAACTTCGTATGGCACTGTGCACTGTCTGACCCTATGCCAGAAGATAACTGGGATGGTTACACTGGCTTCATTCACAATGTTCTTTACGAGAACTACCTACGTGATCATGAAGCGCCAGAAGACTGTGAATACTACATGTGTGGTCCACCTATGATGAACGCTGCTGTAATCGGCATGCTAAAAGATCTAGGTGTAGAGGATGAGAACATCCTTCTAGATGACTTCGGTGGTTAATCCCCCTAAGTGATTGAATCTATGGCTAGCTCTCTAAGAGCTAGCCATTATTTTTTGTAGAAATAAAAACCATATTCAACAGTTGCTATAGGAAATCGGTTTGTCTTGAGAGAACCCATTTTCCATATCAATTTAACGACAATAGGAGTAAACAAGTGAAAAAGTGGCTTGTTGCATTCGCTTCTCTATTGGTTCTAGCTGGTTGTGAACAGCCTGCAGATCAAGTTCATTTAAGTGGCCCAACAATGGGTACCACATACAACATTAAATACATCGAGCAAGATGGCCTGCCATCGCCTGAAGTTTTGCAAACAGAAATCGATCGCCTACTTGAGGAAGTGAACGATCAGATGTCGACTTACCGTGAAGATTCAGAGCTTAGCCGTTTTAACCAACACCAGACCAGTGAGCCATTTGAAGTATCACCGCAAACGGCAACGGTAGTGAAAGAAGCGATTCGCTTGAACGCTCTTACTCTAGGCGCACTAGACGTAACCGTTGGTCCACTAGTGAATCTATGGGGCTTTGGTCCAGAAGCGCGTCCAGATGTGGTTCCGACAGATGAAGAGCTAGCAGCTCGTAAAGCAAACACAGGTATTCACCACCTTTCGGTTGAAGGCAATAAAATGTCGAAAGACATTCCAAACTTGTACGTTGACCTATCGACTATCGCAAAAGGTTGGGGTGTTGATGTGGTTGCGGATTACCTACAATCACAAGGCATTCACAACTACATGGTAGAAGTTGGTGGTGAAATGCGTTTGAAAGGTATTAACCGCGAAGGTGTGCCATGGCGTATTGCCATTGAAAAGCCAACTGTTGATGAGCGCTCAATTCAAGAAATTATTGAGCCTGGCGACATGGCAATTGCAACAAGTGGTGACTATCGTAATTACTTTGAGAGCAATGGTGTGCGATACTCTCACATCATCAATCCGCAAACAGGCAAACCAATCCATCATAAAGTGGTGTCTGTAACGGTACTGGATAAATCGTCGATGACGGCTGATGGTCTTGCAACCGGCCTTATGGTACTAGGTGAAGACAAAGGCATGGAAATCGCGAACGAAAATAACATTCCTGTTTTCATGATTGTGAAAACGGATGATGGTTTTAAAGAGCTGGCTTCGGAAGCATACAAGCCGTTCATGAAGAAATAACAACAGAAGTGAGCATGTCCTTATGAGTACATTTCTAATTACTTTTGCTGTTTTTGTTGCGGTGATTGCAGCGATGGCAGTGGGTTACATCTTCCAAAAGAAGGTGGTAAAAGGCAGTTGTGGTGGTCTTGGTGCGGTTGGTATTGAGAAGGTATGTAACTGCCCAGAGCCATGTGATGCGCGTAAGAAGCGTGAAGCTCGTGAAGCTGCCCGCGCAGAAAAGCTGGCTGCATGGGAAAAAGATCGCATTGCTTAATCAGCGATAGCAAGAATGATAAAACCCAGCTAATGGCTGGGTTTTGTTTTTTAGGCTTTATATCAAGAGGAGAGGCTTACTGATAAATAGTTTGGTTTCGCCCATTCCCTTTTGCTTGATATAAACGGTCGTCTGCCACTTTAATCTGTTGGTCAAGATCACCTTCAACACTCGCCACACCAACACTAATGGTCACTTGAATGTTCTTATCTTGATAAGGAATAGGGGTCTTCTCCACTCGTTGACGCATTTGCTCCAAGCGGGTCACAAAATCTTCATAACTACCGCACGCTTGAATACAAAACTCTTCGCCGCCGAAACGCGCAATCACATCATCCGGGAAATAGATTTTTAATATATTCGCGACCATAACGAGTGCCGCATCGCCACCATCGTGCCCGTAGTTATCATTCACTTTTTTAAAGAAGTCGATATCTAACATGGCAATATTACGTTTTTCGCAACCATCACAAGCTTGGCCAAACAGGAAGCGGCGATTCCACAATCCAGTCAAAGCATCTTGGTTTGCCATTCTAAACAGTTCTGTTGTTGCTTCCTTCATATCCAGTATTTGATGAACACGGCAGAAAAACTCTTCCTGATTAAATGGCTTATATAAGAAATCATTAGCGCCGGCTTTGAGGAAGCGAGCGGTCATTGTGTGGTCATCACTTCCGGAGATGCCAAGAATAGCGAGTTGGTTTTTATCAAAATTCTGCCGTAATTCACGGATCATTGTAATACCATCTTTTATTGGCATGTCATGATCGGTGAGTATAAATGTGATGTCGGGGTTTTGTTCTATTAACTCAATCGCTTGTTGGCCATTCTCAGCCTGAAGTGTTTGGATATATTGGTGCTCTAACAACTGCACAACGTGGTGGCGAACAGTCATTGAGTCGTCTACAACCAAACACTTATGCTGCTGGTTATTTGTTAAGCGCTTAATGAGAGGAAGTAGGTAAGAGACAGAAGCCATGCTGTCTTTCAGTATGTAATCCAATACACCTTTCGCTAGCATCTGCTCACGAATATCTTCTTGGAACATGGCTGTTAGCACGATAACTTTTTGGTTATGAGATAACAGCAGATCAATAATTTCGCCATCTTGAGCATCTGGCAAACAGTAATCTAACACGGCGCACAACAGCTCTGGTTGCGAAGCTAAGGTTGATTTCGCTTCATCATAACTTTCAGCAGCAAGTACTTCGTAGCCCGCTTTCGTTAATATTTGCTGCAGGTAATTTCTATAAGCACGGCTGTCTTCGACAACCAAAATTCTCTTACTCAAAAAGTTTCCCTACTTTTGTATATAAATTACTTTTAATGTTATAGAGCTCAATAATAATAGAAAGTGGGGTGAATACCATGAAAAAATTCTTGGCTCTGGCTCCAGATAACACTATTTTAAATGCGCCTATTTATCGCTACACTGTTTTTTTAAACAGTGTTATTTGTGTGTAGATCGTGCAAGAACGAGTAAGAAAAATCATTCACGTTGATATGGATTGCTTTTACGCCGCTGTAGAAATGCGTGACAACCCAAGTTACCGAGGGACGGCTCTTGCTGTCGGCGGTCATGAGAAACAACGTGGGGTGATCAGTACGTGTAATTATGAAGCGCGCAAATTTGGTGTTCGTAGTGCGATGCCAACAGCGCGAGCGCTCCAGTTATGCCCGAACTTACTCGTGGTACCCGGTAGAATGCACGTCTATAAACAAGTTTCCCAACAGATACGGGCCATTTTTGAGCGATATACCCCGCTAATAGAACCGCTGTCTCTCGATGAAGCTTATTTGGATGTGACTGACTCTAAGATGTGCCGAGGCTCTGCGACCTTAATCGCTGAGTCAATTCGCAACGACATATACTCTGAGTTGGGATTAACGGCATCTGCCGGTATTGCGCCGATTAAGTTTCTCGCCAAAGTCGCCTCTGATATGAACAAGCCTAATGGTCAGTTTGTGATTCCGCCAGAGAAGGTTCAAGAAGTGGTGGATAAACTACCGCTAGAAAAGATTCCCGGTGTTGGCAAAGTCAGTTTGGAGAAACTACACCAAGCAGGCTTCTACCTATGTGAAGACATCAAAAACAGTGATTACCGTGAGCTGTTACGCCAATTTGGGCGCCAAGGTGCGTCATTGTGGAAGCGTAGCCATGGCATTGATGATCGCGAAGTGGTGGTCGAGCGCGAACGTAAATCGGTTGGGGTAGAGCGCACTTTCAGCGAAAACATTGCTACTTATGATGAGTGTTGGAAGGTGATTGAAGACAAGTTGTACCCTGAACTGGAGAGACGTTTAGAGAAAGCCAGTCCAGATAAATCGATCATCAAGCAGGGGATCAAGCTCAAGTTTGCTGATTTTCAACTCACAACGATCGAGCACATTCATCCTCAACTTGAACTCGAAGATTTCAAAGTGCTGCTAAGAGACATTCTCAAGCGTCAAAACGGCCGAGAAATAAGGCTGTTAGGCTTGAGTGTGATGCTCAAGCCTGAACAACAAGCGCGCCAATTGAGTTTCTTCTAAGCTCGCGCTAACTCAACCTGTTTTAGTACCAGTGCAAAAGAGACATTCGCCATTGAACCATAGCCTCGCAGTTTGCTGGCTTTAAGCTGAGCAATGATTGGCGTGCTGATCCCACACAGGAAGCGCGCCACAGCGGCATTGCTAATCACCGTTGGTGAAAGTTGGACAAATTCATCAACCCAAGCGGATAGGTGAGTCAACTCAGGTTGTACTTGTTGTGGCTGAGGGAACGATGCGACTTGTCCACGACACACAGAACAGTGGCCACATTGCGTTGGTGCATTGTGATCAGCAAAATAATGCGCTAACTGATAGCTCAAGCAGTCCGATGATTGGAACAGATTCAACATAGTATGAATTCGTTCAATGTCTTTCTGTTCTTTGGATTGGAACAGCTCAGCCAAATGCTGAGAAATCGCTTCTTGATTTTGTTTAGCAGGGAGAACCGAATACACATCCGTGAGCTGTTTGCTTTCTAATTCAATCCAACCGTTTTGGTGGAAGTAATCAAGCGCCGCAACTACACGACTACGCTCAGATTGATAGTTCATCCACAAGGCTTCTAAATCCACTTGGCACCACACTTTCGCTTTGGTTGAACAAGCAAAAATAGCTTCAACAAACTGACGTCGTTCACCTTGGAACTGATTGAGGATGAAAGACTGGTCTTGTAAGAACTTGAAGCGATATTCCGCGAAATAGCTGTATTTGGCTTCTATCACTTTTGCCAACTCTAGGTAAACCAATAAGGTCTTTAGTGGCAGTTGGCGAATATTGCTGTCGCGAGATAAGCGTAGCGCCATCACTTCCCACTGAGGCGTGTTCTCTCGAATTTGTTCTAATACATAATTGATTGAGCTTGGCTCTGGTGTGTCACCGTAAACAAAGTTCTCTAATACTGTTAAGCCAGAGGTATTCCCCAAAAGAATACACTCCGAACGCTGCCCATCTCGTCCAGCACGCCCGATTTCTTGTGCGTAGTTTTCGATAGATTTCGGTAAATCGAAGTGAATAACACGGCGAATATCAGATTTATCTACCCCCATACCAAACGCGATTGTGGCGACAATGCAGTCGATTTGTGAGTCCATAAACTGCTGTTGGATTTTCTCGCGTATGTCGCTTTTCATACCTGCGTGGTAAGCGTGAGCATTGATGCCTAAACGAATCAGTGAGCTAGCAACTTGCTCTGCGGTTTGCTGTTGAGTTACGTACACGATACTCGGCAGTTTAGGGGCCGCAGCAATGATGTCATTCAGCTGTGTTTGCTTATTTTCTTCCTCGCAAGGCACCACAGAAATCTCGAGATTAGAGCGATAGAAACCAGTAACCGTAATATTCTCGTCAGCGATATTAAACTTACTTTGCATGTCTTCAATAACAGCAGGCGTTGCTGTTGCGGTTAGCAACAGGGTTTGCGGAATATTCAGTTCACGTTGGTATTGCGGCAGTTTAAGGTAGTCAGGACGGAAGTTATGACCCCATTCTGAGATACAGTGCGCTTCGTCGACCACCATTAGAGAAAGCGGAATTTGACGAATGAACTCGCGAAAACGTTCGTTCTTGAGTCGCTCCACCGAGATCATCAAAATCTTGATATGTCCATTCTTCACACCAGCCATCACCTGCTGTGCTTCTTCACGGCTTTGGCTACTGTCGATAGATGCCGCAGCAATGCCTCTGCTTTGTAAGAAGCTTAGTTGGTCTTTCATTAATGCAAGAAGCGGTGAAATCACCAACGTCAGGTGTGGTAACTGAGTAGCAGGAAGTTGGTAGCAAAGCGATTTCCCTGAGCCAGTTGGGAAGATGGCAGCGGCTGAGTGTCCGTTCATTACTGCTTCAATCACTGGTTGTTGGCCGGATCTTAATGAGTCAAACCCGAACACGGATTGAAGCGTTTGCTGAAGCGAGCCACTTTGCATAATAGGGAAACCTTGGTTTGATGATAAACTGGGCTACATTAACACACCCTGAGTGCCAAACGCGCGCCCTAAAAGTATGAACAAAGTCGATTTAGTCCAAATAATCATTCAACAACTCGAAGATAAACTGCAAGTTGCTCATGCCTCGACGCAAAGAGCTATTGACGCTGCGACCGATGAAGAGACCGTACCTGAGCATAAGTACGACACATTAGCGCTTGAGGCGTCATATCTGGCACACGGGCAAGCAATGCGTGTACAAGAAAGTGAAGAAGAGCTTCGCCAGTACCGCACTCTTGTGCTGCGTGATTTTTCCGATGCTCGTATCGCGGTTGGTGCTTATGTGGAATTAGTGGACGAGAACGATGTTGAAAAAGCGTTCTTTATTGGCCCTTGCTCCGGTGGATTGACCGTTGAATGGCAAGGCAAAGAAGTGTTTGTTCTCACGCCGAAATCCCCCCTTGGTTGTGCCTTGGTCGGCAAAGAAGAAGGGGAAGAGATTGATGTGAAAATTGGCGATAAAACAACTTGTTATGAAGTCGTGACGGTTTGCTGACATCGTATCCATAGTTGCTTGTTATAGTTAAAAAGAATAACCATGAAAAAAGAGAAAGTAATGAAGAAACTGCTCACACTCTCATTGTTGACCATCAGCGCCAGTGGCTATGCAGCCCAGTGTCGCGTCGATATTAACAACGAAGTTCGTATGGATGGTCAGAACTTAGAAATCGTGCATACCAATGGTGAAAAAGCGGTCGTCGACGGAGACAATAACCTGTTCATCAAAGGCGAGCTGATTGAGCTTGATGATGATCAGAAAGCGGCAATCGAGAACTACCGCGAGAAGATGAACGCTTACATTCCGCAAGCAAAACAGCTGGCAAGTGATGGCTTAGCATTGGCAAACGACATTATAGATGACATCGCGGTCAGCCTTGATGCGCCTGATTCGTTTGATAACGTGAAAGTCGCAGTAAAAGACTTCTTTGCAGATGTGGAAGCGCGTTATTACAAAGATGGTGATTTTATTCTGCCTGCTGATAGCTTTGATTCGATGACTGAATCATGGTCACAAGACTTCGAAAAAGCACAAGAAATCTTTAACAAAGAATTCCTAACCAGCGCATTTGATGCATTGTCTGCCAAGATGAAAGAAGACGGTGGTTTGAACCTAACTGCGCTGTCTGAAAGCATGGCCGAACTGCAAGCTAAGGTACAAGAGCGCCTAGCAGAACACTCGAAAGACGTAGAAAAACAAGCGGAAGATTTGTGTGAATCTCTGGATGATATGGCGGGTGAAGAACAAGACCTACTGAAGAAGATCCCAGAGCTGAAAGATTACCAAGTCTTCACAATATAAGAAGTTTGGGAAGTGGTGGAATAGCGCGCTAATCTGTACCCACTAAGACTTATAAAAAGGGTCGTTGAGTCATCAACGGCCCTTTTTGTTTTTTAGTCGCTCATTGTTGTACGTAGAAATTTACAAACTGAATATCTACTAATTGTTCTAACTGTCGAGTAATTAACCTAATCGCTCTTGTTGAGAAGATGATATTGCTATAGTGTACTAGTCAGCTAGTTCATTGATATTTGTGTGAGTGGTATGACGCAACAAACTTCTTCTCAGCCTCGTGAGCATTTTGGTTCACGCCTTGGTTTCATCTTAGCGGCAGCTGGTGCCGCGGTGGGTCTAGGTAACATTTGGGGCTTTCCTACCCAAGCAGCAAGCAACGGCGGCGGCGCCTTCTTGTTGGTGTACTTGGTGATGATTCTTATCGTTGCATTCCCAATGCTGGTGGTTGAAATGGCGATCGGTCGTCATGGTCAAGCCAACCCAGTCGACAGTATGCGCTCTCTAACAGACAACCCAGTAGGCAAGAAGCTTGGTGGCCTAGTTGGTTGGATTGGTCTGAGTGTACCAAGTGCGGTTTTGGCGTTTTACTCGATTGTAGGCGGCTGGTTGATCTGTTTTATGTTGGGCGCGGTAACCGACATCATGGGCATGGAAGCGGCGACACAATGGTTGAAAGGCTTCAGCGTTGAACGCAACTTGTTTGGTACGATTACATTTTATGTATTAACCATTTTGATCGTACAAGGCGGCGTGAAGCAGGGCATTGAGAAGTGGTCTACACGTCTAATGCCAGCACTGTTTGTTCTGTTTGGTTTGCTGTTCATCTACATCATGACGCAAAACGGTGCGATGGAAGGTTTGAAGCACTATCTGGTACCTGATTTCGAGAAAGTATGGGATCGCAAACTTATCCTTGCAGCAATGGGACAAGGTTTCTTCTCGCTAACGATTGGTGGTTGTTCGATGCTTATTTACGGCTCCTACCTAAGCAAGAAAGAGAACCTGCCTAAGATGGCGATGAACGTGACTATGGTAGATACCGCGGTTGCCTTTATTGCTGGTCTAGTAGTGATGCCAGCAATGTTTGTTGCGATGCAAAAAGGCGTTCAAATCTATGCAGAAGATGGTTCGCTATTAAGTTCAGATACGCTGGTATTTACTGTTCTTCCGCTGATGTTTGATAGCTTAGGCTTGCTTGGCCAGCTGTTCTCAATCGTGTTCTTCTTACTACTGACGATTGCAGCACTGACTTCATCTATCTCGATGCTGGAATGTCCAGTTGCACTGGTAGGTGAGCGATTCAACACTAAACGCAGCACGACAAGCTGGGTATTAGGTGGACTGATTGCGCTGTTCAGTGTGGTTATTGTATTTAACTTCGGCGCACTGTTTGGCATGGTTGCGACCATCGCAACGCAATACCTACAGCCAATGGCGGCGCTACTGTTCTGTCTATTTGGTGGTTGGGTATGGAACCGTCATTCGAAAATCAAAGAGCTTGAACAAGGTTGCCCTGAGTTCACTCAAGGTTGGTTTGGTAAGTTGTGGCCAGCATACGTGAAGTTTGTTTGTCCGATTCTAGTAGCGACAGTTATCTGGGCTTCGTTCGGCTAATCGACTTACGCAAAGCACAAAAGAAAAGGGCTTGATGAATGCATCAAGCCCTTTTTTCTATTCGATGTTTACGTTGCCCGTCGCGATGAACGATTAACGAAACTGACCAGCGTCAGGCAGAAAGTCAAAACCCGCCGTTGCCAGCTTTGCTTCAAGTGCTGCGCGGTCGATATCAAAGAATGCAACCAGTTTATCCAGATCACCACCGAAGTCGTCACGTAGCTTCATGTTGACGATGCTCATCAGCATGATTGGATCCATCGATTCAAAGTTCGCCAGATTCATTGCTAGTCCTCGAAATCAGAGATCAGTAGGTTTGCCGCTGCAAATGCTGCTTTTTCGCGAACATCTTTAGGCAGTGACTCGTCTGCAGCAACGTCGTTTAGTGCTTTTACTGCGCATGAAATTGCTTGAGGAATGTAAGCTTGATCGCCACTACCGATTTGAGCGTAAAGCTCACGAACTAATTCACAACAGCCGTATACTTGCATGGCTAAATCCTTAATAAATGATAACTGCTCTCAAATATACACATAGCCGTTTTGAAACTCAAAGCAGAGAATTGTTTTGGCTCAAGTTAACAAGCAACTTGAGCAAACATTCATCACTGCAACTGTGCTTCCAATTGATGCGTGACCTCTGGAGAAAGGTTGAGCTGTTTCGCAAGCTCTTGTAAGTAAGCTTTTTCCATAAAATTTTGCTCATCGGCCACAATCAGTGACGCCAGATAAATTTCTGAAGCCTGTTGTGGAGAGGTCGCCAAGCGTGCAATTTCCGCCGGATCGAGAGGCTTGTGTAGCTCTTGATGAACCAACTGTCTTACATGATCATCTGCGCCCAATTCTGTCAGTGCTTGTTCGATGCGAGCCATTTCTTCTTCATCGACATGGCCATCCGCTTTCGCTGCACCAATCATGGCTTTGAGGATCAGTTTTGCATGTTTGTTGTCATCAGGATCGAAGCTTTCGTTGACACCTTGTGTATCCTGCTTTGCTTGCCAATCGTTGTAGACTTTGTAAGCCAGAGCACCTAGTGCCGCTGCGCCACCGACTTTGAGTGCGCCTGTACCTACTTTCTTGGCCATCTTTTTGCTCTTCTTAGAGCCCATTAGCATGCCGATAAGGCCGCCACCAATCGCACCTGCGCCAAGCGTTTTTAGCTGGCTAGAACTTGATGATGATTTGATATTGCTCGTTTGTTTATTGAGCGCATCGCTCCCTTGTTTAAGTAGGTCTGATTTGAGTGCTTGGTTAAGAAGACTTTTTAGATCCATGAGTAACCTCCTTACTAGATTGAATCCAGTGTAAGGTGATAAATCTGAACCAAAGATTAACAACGCAAATATTAGAAAGGGTCTATACACTTAGAAAAGCAAACGTAAAAAAGGGCTGACCGAAGCCAACCCTTTTCATCGCTATATATTCAGCACAGTGTGCTTAGTGCAGCTTATTGTAGTTGAGCTTTAACGTGCTCAACGATGTCTGCCATTGCAACGGCTGTCTTCTCACCAGAGCGGCGGTTCTTGTACTCGAAGTTGCCTTCTTTCATTGAACGATCACCGATCACGATAGTGTGAGGAATACCGATAAGTTCCATATCAGAGAACATTACGCCTGGGCGCTCTTTACGGTCATCGAATAGTACTTCGATACCCATAGCCGTCAGTTCAGCGTACAGCTTCTCAGCTGCTTCTTTCACTTCTTCAGACTTGTGCATGTTCATAGGAACGATAGCCACTTGGAAAGGTGCTAGTGCGTCTGGCCAAATGATGCCATATTTGTCGTGGTTTTGCTCGATTGCAGAAGCAACAACACGTGAAACACCGATACCGTAACAACCCATCTCTAGGATTACGTTCTTACCGTCAGGACCAAGAACACCACAGTTCATCGCTTCTGAGTAAACGTTACCTAGTTGGAAGATGTGACCTACTTCGATACCACGTTTAAGCATTAGCGTACCTTGACCACATGGGCTTGGATCGCCTTCTACTACGTTACGTAGATCTTCAACTTGGCCTAATTCAACGTCACGACCCCAGTTGATACCGAAGTAGTGTTTACCGTCGATGTTTGCGCCCGCGCCGAAGTCGCTCATTACAGCAAC
The DNA here is from genome assembly GCF_030248515.1 of Vibrio sp. D401a. Classification (NCBI taxonomy): domain Bacteria; kingdom Pseudomonadati; phylum Pseudomonadota; class Gammaproteobacteria; order Vibrionales; family Vibrionaceae; genus Vibrio; species Vibrio sp. D401a. The sequence continues at coordinate 46,996 of NZ_JAHGAI010000070.1, forward strand.
AGAGCGGTCAACGATGAATGGCAGTTCAAGGCCTACAGGGCCAAGAGAACCAGCGCCAGCGCCGATAAGTGCACGCATTTCCTCTTCTGTTGCCATCTCTAGTGGAGAAGCAACTTGAGGTAGGTTTTCTGCTTTCACTTCGTTTAGCTCGTGGTCACCACGAACGATAAGAGCGATGATGTCAGCATCAACTTCATCAGACGCTTTCACGAATAGAGTTTTTACTGTCTTCTCGATTGGTAGACCGTGTTGCTCTACAAGCTCCGCGATTGTTTTCGCGTTTGGCGTATCAACCAGCGTCATCTCTTGAGTTGGTTCAGCGCGCTCACCTGCAGGTGCTGCCGCTTCTGCTTTTTCGATGTTCGCTGCGTAATCAGACTCAGTAGAGAATGCGATTAGGTCTTCGCCGCTTTCAGCAAGTACGTGGAACTCTTGAGAACCACTACCACCGATAGCGCCAGAGTCAGCAAGTACTGGACGGTACTCAAGACCCATGCGATCAAATGCTTTACAGTAAGCATCGTGCATCGCTTGGTAAGATTTCTCTAGACCTTCTTTGTCGATGTCGAAGCTGTATGCATCCATCATGCAGAATTCACGTGCACGCATTACACCGAAACGTGGGCGACGCTCGTCACGGAATTTAGTCTGGATTTGGTACAGGTTTAGCGGAAGCTGTTTGTAAGAGCTCACTTCGTTACGCACAAGGCTAGTGATCACTTCTTCAGCTGTAGGGCTAAGAACAAACGGACGAGTATGACGGTCAGTAAAGCGAAGTAGCTCAGGACCCATCTTCTCAGAACGACCTGTCTCTTCCCATAGTTCAAACGGCTGAACAACGGGCATCAAAGTTTCGACTGCACCTGCATTGTCGATTTCTTGACGAACGATGTTTTCGACTTTACGCAGCACACGTAGACCAGTAGGCAGCCAGGTGTAAAGACCTGAAGCCAGCTTACGGATCATACCCGCGCGTAGCATGAGCTGGTGGCTCACTACTTCTGCGTCGTTTGGAGTCTCCTTCAGAGTAGAAAGAAGATAATTACTGGTACGCATTAAATTTATCCGTTTATTAGAGTTAGATACTCAAGCCAGAATGGACAGGAGTATGAAGGTCCCACAAGGGGAAAATTGTTAGCCGCTTATAATATCAGCCAAATGCCTTTGTCAAAAGCTTTCAATCGCAGTAACTGTTATTAAGTTATCGCTAACCGTGAACTTAACGTTCAGATCGAACAAATTTACCGCATATTCCTTGCTGTCAGGCTTGTTTTTCTTGTAAGCCGGACGAGGATCTTGTGCCAGAACTTGCTCGAGAACTGTTTTTACATACTCAGTATCGTTATGCTTTTCGAGTGTTGCCTGTGCAATGTCAGAGAATTCGACCTGCGATGTTTCAGGCTCTTCTTCGGCATAACCGCCTTGTGCTTCTCCAATCGAATCCGAGTAGGGGATGTATGGTTTGATATCGACAATCGGTGTGCCATCAACCAAGTCTACGTTGCCAAGATCTAAATAGATCTGATCGCCTTTTTTACTGATGCCTTTGACTTCTACAGCAGACATACCAATGCCGTTGGGGCGGAAGGTTGAGCGTGAAGCAAACACGCCAATACGTTCGTTACCGCCCAAGCGAGGTGGGCGCACAGTTGGTTTCCATCCGGCTTCTAAATTCTGATCAAACAAAAACAGTAACCATACGTGAGAAAATTGCTCTAATCCACGCACGGCTTCGGGGCTATTTGCCGCACCTTGTAGTTTAACGCGCGAGCGTGCTGCGGGTACCAAACGAGGTTGGCGAGGAACGGCGAATTTCTCTTTATAAGGGCTTTCGATAATGCCAATCGGCTCAATGGAATACATGAGTAGGATCTTTAACTGGGGTTTAAGGAGCAAAGTATCACAAATTTTGCTTGCTTTTATTGTTGAGAATGATTATTAATTAAAATGTTATAACATAACAGTTAATCAAAAGGACAAGTTATATGAAACCAGGTATCCATCCTGAATATCGACCTGTGGTATTTCATGATACTAGCGTAGATGAATATTTTGTTGTGGGTTCAACGTTGCAAACCGACCGAACGATTGAATGGAAAGATGGCAAAACTTACCCATATTTCACACTCGATGTATCGTCTGCGTCTCATCCGTTCTATACCGGGAAGCAACGTGTAGTACAAGCAGAAGGTCGTATTGCGAACTTCAATCGTCGTTTTGGGCAATTTGGCAAAGATAAGGATTAAGAGATGAAAGTCGTTAAGTCATTAAAGAGTGCAAAAAACCGCCATCCTGATTGTCAAATCGTCAAAAGAAGAGGGCGTTTATACGTGATTTGCAAAACGAATCCACGTTTTAAGGCGGTGCAGAAATAACCATAAATATGGTGGTAATTTATGGAATGTGATGAGTTATAATTCTGATTTATGATCTATATGTGGGTGATATAACTATATTTTTATCGATTATAGGTCATAAGTTCGACTATTGGTTACATTCTGTAACGTTTTGAACTTTCACTTAACCCTTGTGTCGAGTACCCTGCGCAAGCTTTGTGACATTTTTGTCACAAACGCGCAGGAATAAATACAAGGAGGGAACAGATGAGTTCATCTGCTTCAATGAAACAAAACTCGCCAAAGAAGCCACTATTTACGCGCTTCTTAGATACAGTTGAATATTTGGGGAACCTATTACCCCACCCAATCACACTTTTCGCCATTTTCTGTCTTGCAATCCTAGTTATGTCCGGCATTGCTGGTTACTTTGAAGTTTCCGTTGTTGATCCTCGCCCTGAAGGTGCTCCGGGTCGCGCTGCAGATGGCATGATCCAAGTTGTAAGTTTGCTAAATGCTGAAGGTTTACAACTGATTGTAACTAACCTAGTGAAAAACTTCGTAGGCTTCGCACCGTTAGGTACCGTACTGGTTGCGATGCTTGGTGTTGCCATTGCAGAACATTCTGGCCTACTTTCTGCTGCAATGCGCGGTCTTGTAATGGGCGCATCTCAGCGCATGGTTACAGTAACGGTTGTTTTCGCTGGTATCATTTCAAACACGGCTTCTGAGCTTGGCTACGTGGTACTGATTCCACTAGCGGCGATGCTGTTCCACTCTTTAGGTCGTCATCCACTTGCTGGCCTAGCCGCTGCGTTTGCTGGTGTATCTGGCGGCTATTCTGCCAACCTACTTATCGGTACGGTTGACCCTCTGTTGTCTGGTATTACTGAAACAGCAGCGCAGATGATTGACCCAACTTACACCGTTGGTCCAGAAGTAAACTGGTACTTCATGTTTGTTTCTACCTTCTTCATCGCGATTACAGGCGCATTTGTAACTGAAAAAATCGTTGAGCCAAAACTTGGCAAATACAATGATGAAGAAGCGGCAGAAGACCTATCTCAAGATAAAATGGGTGGTTTGACTGACGTAGAGAAGAAAGGTCTTAAGCTGGCGGGTATCGCAGTACTGGTCGTTTCTGCACTACTGGCATGGACTATTGTTCCGGCTGATGGTGTTCTGCGTTCTGATGCAGGTACGGTTGCGGGCTCTCCATTCCTAAAGAGTATTGTTGCGTTTATCTTTGTTTTCTTTGCAGTACCAGGCTTTGTTTATGGTCGCGTTGTAGGCACTATGAAGAATGATCGCGATGTGATTGATGCAATGTCGAAGTCAATGTCTTCAATGGGTATGTACATTGTTTTGGTATTCTTCGCCGCTCAATTTGTTGCTTTCTTCAAGTGGACAAACTTCGGTCAGGTATTTGCGGTTGCGGGCGCAAGCTTCCTGCAGGAAATTGGTCTAACTGGTCCAATGTTGTTCTTCGCCTTCATCCTAATGTGTGGCTTCATCAACTTGATGATTGGTTCGGCATCAGCACAGTGGGCAGTAACAGCGCCAATCTTCGTACCTATGTTGATGCTGGTGGGCTACGCACCTGAAACTATTCAAGCGGCTTACCGTATTGGTGACTCAACAACGAACATCATTACACCGATGATGAGCTACTTTGGTCTTATCCTCGCGGTAGCCACACGCTACATGAAGAACTTAGGTATCGGTACGCTGATTGCGACCATGCTACCTTACTCAATTGTCTTCATTGTTGGCTGGAGCGTTCTATTCTACCTATGGGTATTCGTATTCGGTCTACCAGTAGGTCCAGGTGCGGCAACGTACTACACGCCTTAACTAGAAGCTTCACTCAGCTCAATCAAAGCCTGCGTTTCTCGCAGGCTTTTGTCTACTTATAGCCCTGCAAAACGATACGTCAGCCCGAGTTCAAATGACCAACCGACATCACGCTGAATCAAAGGACTCTCATTATCATGATGAATGAATTCAGCCTTTGTAATGCCTATCCAAGATGGTGTGAACTCATACAAACCAATAACTCCGGCTTGATAAACAAAAGTAGAATCGGCCTTAAATTCTTTTAGTCCTGATGCTGCCGCTTCTTGTGCTGAAACACTGTACAGATGGTTAGAGAGTTTTTTATCTCGGTAATCGACTTCTAGAAAGGGAGTGAGGGTAAACGGTGGTAGCCAAGTTTCTAGCGTCCGACCGAGATGCAGTTGAACTTCGTAACCGTTATGTTCTGAGGTAACGTCATGCAGATAAGTCAGTCTTGCACCAACGGTGCCTAAAGTAATACCAAGTTCACCATTGCCATCACGACTTTCGATGCCGTTTGGCAGATCGGCAAACGTATCGGATACTTCCGCGAAACGCCAGTTGGCTGATAGCCCAACATAAGGTAACGCTTGCCAACTTGCTAAGCTGCCATCAACAAAGCCAATGGGACCTGAATAGAACAAATTAGGTGTCGCACCAAGCTGAGGTGTGTCTTTGACGGAAAAAACGCTCTCGCCATAGGTAACACTGCCTCCAACGAGGCCAAAAGATTCTTGATTGGCAAGTGAGCCAGCAGAGACAAAAAGTAGTGAGAGGGGAAGGACGATCCTTGCATTCATAAATAAAACTCCGTTTTTGTTATAACAATAAAGAACGGAGTTTTGTGATTCCTATTTCATCAACGAATGATTTTCATGCAAAGGGGAGGCGTAATCAACGCTTGGCAAGGATTCTATCGAGATGATTTGCGAACTCGCGACGTTCAGTTTGAGACAAAGCTGCAGGGCCGCCAGTCTGAATGCCACTTGAGCGCATGGTGTCCATAAAGTCACGAATGTTCAAACGCGCTTTGATGGTGTCTTTCGTATATAACTCGCCTCGTGAGCTTAATGCTTGAGCTCCTTTGCTGATCACTTCGTCTGCCAATGGAATATCAGAGGTAATCACTAAGTCATTGGCTTCCACGCGACGTACGATTTCGTTATCGGCAATATCAAAGCCAGCTGGTACTTGCAGAGAGTGAATATTGGCACGCTTGGGTACAGGGACTACATGGTTCGCTACAAATGTGCATTCTACACCGGTTCGCTCAGCGGCGCGTACAATCGTTTCTCTGATTACTTTCGGACAAGCATCCGCATCTACCCACAACTTCATGATGTCTTCTCACTCAGCTTTGCTTCCAGTTCTTCAACGCGAGTCACCAGTTGAGCAACCGTGTTTTCGAGCGCGGTGATGCGATCTTCTTCTTTCGGAGCTTGTACCGCTACTTCCACTTTAGGGATACGGTTTGCGCTCTTCCAACTTTTGATGGTTGCGATTAATGCAGGCATTGGCACGGGCGTTTTCATTCGTGCTTTTACCAGTGCCACAGTGGGCTCTTTGCCTTGCTGCTGTAGCTGCTCCATCACGGCTTCCAGCTCTTTAGTGACGTCTTGAGTTAACATAATTTGTCCCTACTAAAATGACTTCTATCATCATACTTTGCGCGGTTGATTTTAGCGAATAGCAATTTCGGCAGTGCCTTGTGCGAGATCTCTCACACGGGTTGTAAGAGAAAACGATTTCGTCATCAGCCAAACAGAATGTTTTGTCCGTAAGTGTATGAAAAATATCATTTTAACATGCTGTTAACTAAGTTTTTCAACAAAAGATTTTCTTGGGTAGATTGTGATTTAAAGGGAAAAGCGTAAATTAAACCTTGTCGGCAGGAAGCAGACATGGAACAGGAAAGCACCAAGGATTTGGTCATCGTCAGGACGACGATTTGATTATTCAGGATGAGTGATCAAGCAAGGAGCGTAGGACATTGTAAGGACACAATCATCAATAGGATGTTGATGACTAAGGAAAGACAATGAACCCCTCATAGGATTGAGGTAAGGACAGCATCAGGACGATGCAAAGGACACCGCTCAAGGAACAAGTGATGCGCGCTAACGAGGAATGTTAGCTATCAGGATGATAAGGACACCGCTAGGACGGCGACGTAAGGACTAAGCTGACGGAATCAGCCACTATTATGGATGATGCATGGAGCACTAATTAGTAGCCGGACTGCTGCGAGTAAGACTATGACCCCGATACGCTAGTGTCGGGGTCTTTCTTATTTTGGCACTTACATAACTTAAAATAATTAAAAGTGTCAATATCACATTATTTATAAATTCCTTACAACACTGAATAAAAAACAATCCAGATCAATATCCTTTCCAATCAGTTGGTTTAACTTTCGGCTTCTCTAAATGGCGTTATGTACCGCATAACAAATCGATAGCTCACGAGTTATTGTTATGTGGATAAATTAAGTTTGCTGTAATCAAGGAACAGATGTGACCATAGTAACCAGAAGAATGCTTCTTCTACCCTACAATGAGTCGTTGCAACTAGAGTTCGTGATGTTGAATTGTTGCGCTAGAAATCGCGCAGAGATGAACGGCCCTCATACGGTGTCTTCTGCTAAGCAGTTGTTTGAGAAGATTCTGGATGATGAGAATGTCTACAGCATGGCGGTGCTTGAGAGTACCAGTCGTGATTACATGGGACACGTATTCATTTCGAATCTGGATCATGAACCAGAGCTGGGATTTATCTTTGATAAAGCTTATTGGGGTAAAGGATTAGCGACAGAAGCGCTAAAGGCGTTTTTCCCGAAAGCGTGCCGTGAGCTTGGGCTACACAAAGTCAAAGCGAATGTGAACAGCCATCACAAAGCATCCACGGCAGTATTGGAAAAACTTGGATTTACAAAGACTATAGAAAGTAAAGACCTTTACGGCCCTTACTTTGAAATGGAATTTACAAGCGATGTGGCGGAAGGTGAAAGTTCAGCGGCCTAAACCCGATCATCGTCAACTCTCCTTGGTAGCAATCATCACCAAGGGATGAAAACTCAAATTGATACACTGTATGCCAACGCCAGATTCCGTCTGGCGTTTTCAGTTTATGTGCACCAAAAGCGATGCTCACCAATTGCAGATCCAACTGCTCACATTTACGCGTAATGGCCGCTTTTGCCAACTCCGATTGACGTCGTTGCTGCCAAAACAAAAAGCAGAAGAAGCACAGTCCTAAAATGGCTAATAGGTCACCGATCATCCCTAATCCTTTATTATCCCTTTGTTGCTTGCTGCAGCTTTACCAATGCAGTCGCTAGCTCTTCTGATGGGCTAGAGTGCAGCAGAGGCAAAAGAACCAACCTTAGTTCTGGTAGCATCACTAGGTCAGCAAACAATTGATTAAATAGAGCCTGGTTCCCAGTTTGTGCAAGTCGCAGCAAAAATTGCTCAGCGATGTCAGCATCACCTAGTAAGTGCCACGTGCGGCCAGCAATACCGATCAACACTTCTTGGTGACTCAATCGCGGGCTTTGCAAAATCGCTTTTAAGATTGGCTGTGACACCTCGATTGGTGCGCCAGCTAGGGCACGAATCAAAGCGGAAAGCAAGAACAGATCGGGCTCGTTACTTTCGATTTCTTGTAGCGCTTTCTCAGCAATGCGCTCTGCCAAACGCTCTTGCAGGTCAACATGTTCTAATGCGCCAAGTAGAGCGTAAAGCGGTTCATTAGGTAAATGATTTAGGGCTTTACGTAAGGTGACGGCATTTTGCTCTTTACCTAGGCGTGCAGCCATATCGGTGATGCCTTGCAGACCAACCGTTTGCCAGTTTTCCCACCCTAAACCACCGCTAAAGTAGTGCTGGGTGTGCTCGTAATACTGGCTGGTGGGTAAGTCCAAGTTAGCGCGAACTTGGCTGTGGAAGACAGCCATCTTTTCTTCCGCAGGTTTGAAAGTGTATGGGTTGTTGGAAAGCTTTTGTTGCTGCTCTTCCGACATCTCCTCGCTTAAACGAGTGCCCATGGCTTCTACGACGTATTTAATGAAGTTACCAATATCCGCTTGCTTGAGCAGGCCACGTTCATCCAACTCGAACTTCAAGAACCAAATCCAAGGCTGCTTTTGCTCATTCCAGTATGCAATAGCCAAGTGTGCTTTGCGTTGCATTGGGAATGGGTAAGGGCATTGACCTTTTTCCACATCAGCAAAGACTTGTGGCTCGATGGTCTTGATACGACGACCAAGGTCGAAGATTTGATACTCACATTGACTGTTGTTTAACAGCTGAGTGAGGGTTTGAATGTTTTCCATTAAATACGACATCCTAATGTTCTTTTCACAAGAAATGGTATCATTCTCGGCTAATTCAAGGTTCGAGACGGAATTAATGGCAACAAACATCCAATTGGTCGACTTACTTCAACAACTTGAAGCGCAATTGCAGCATCATGAGCTATGGCAACAAACCATGCCCTCGGCTGAAGCGCTACAGAGCACGGAACCTTTTGCGATTGATACGCTGCATCCCCATGAGTGGCTACAGTGGATTTTTATTGCACGTATGCGTGCGTTAGTGGAAAGTAATCAACCTTTGCCACGTGGCTTTTCTATTGAGCCGTATTTTGCAGAAGTGTGGAAGCAAGAGTCGCATTATGGCGAATTGCTTGAGACTATTCGAACCATCGACGAACTATGTAAGTAACCTCAATGTCAGAACAAGAAACATTACCATCCGCTGATCCTGTTGTATTAGAGATCGTCTATCAGGACGAGTACTTTGTCGCGGTGAACAAACCTGCGGGTATGCTGGTCCATCGCAGTTGGTTGGATAAGTATGAGACCCAATTTGTGATGCAAACGCTTCGCGACCAAATTGGTCAGCATGTTTTCCCATTGCATCGTTTGGATCGTCCTACTTCTGGTGTGCTTGTGTTTGCTTTATCCAGTGAAGTGGCGTCTCAAGTGATGCCAATGTTTGCTGAACATAAGATGGAGAAAACCTATCACGCTATCGTTCGCGGCTGGATCGAAGAAGAAGGTGTGCTTGACTACGCCTTAAAAGTTGAGCTGGATAAAATCGCCGATAAGTTCGCTTCACAAGAGAAAGAAGCCCAAGAGGCCGTAACGGGGTACAAACCGTTAGCAAAAGTAGAAGTGCCATATTCCACAGGTAAGTTTCCGACTACGCGTTACTGTTTGATGGAGATGAAGCCGAAGACAGGCCGTAAGCACCAGCTGCGTCGTCATATGGCTCACTTACGCCATCCTATTGTTGGTGATACGACACATGGTGACGGTAAGCACAACAAGTTGTATCGCACTGAATTTGATTCTCATCGTTTATTGCTGCATGCATCAGAGCTACGTTTTGTACATCCATTTACGGATGAGGAAATCGTGATGAAAGCCAAAATCGATGAGACTTGGCAGCAGCTATTCGCTCGATTTGAGTGGGATGAATCACTGGTAAAATAAGTGATTCGATTGATAGGCTTTCAGTTCTATTGAAGTAAATGTTAAAGGGGTTGGTACACATACCAACCCCTTTTTTAATCATTGAGGAATGAAGTGGGTTACTTGAGCTTTTCCAGATCCGCTTCGATTTCAGCGATCTTGCTAGAAACTACTTTTTCCAGATGACGAAGATCAGAGAGAATTTTTTCCTTCACATCCACTTCAGTCGTTTTCGCTGGTTTGGTGATCTTATTCAGTTCATCGATAACCAGTGTTAGATTGCGGTTGATCTCGGTGACTTCTTTGTATTTGTGACTGCCGCTATCTACCAGTACGTTTTTGACTTGGCGAGGGTATTTGAACTTTACACTCTTAGCGAAAAATTCGCCTTTCTGCTTATGGAAGTAGATCTTTAGGACGTCTTTATGTGCTTCTTGGCGCAGGGAATAACGTTCAATCTGTTTTGGATCGTGGATGCCCAAACCAGTGAGGTGTGGATACATAGGCTACCTCTGAGTATTGAATTGGAGTCAATACAACTGTAGCAGCCAATTTATGAGCTAGATAGCTGATATTTAGTCAAATTGCCTAACTTGTGGGCAAGATCGCTATCGTCCTTACCCACATTAGTTGTTGATGAAGAGTACGTTTTGACTTAGACCGAGACAGGGCCAGACAGTTTCTCTATCAGTTTCTCACGCAGTTCTGTTTGCTGCTCTTCACTTAGCCTGCCGCCTGCTTCACTGGTTAGGATAAACAAGTCTTCTGCACGCTCACCTATGGTGGTGATTTTTGCTGCATGGAGGTTAATGCCCAAGTCTGCGAAGGTACGTCCAACTTTTGCCAACAGTCCCGGCGTATCGAGAGCGACAAACTCCATCAAAGTGCGTTTCTTACTCTTGGTCGGTAAGAAGTCGACTTTGGTTTTTACATTAAAGTGCTGCAGTTTATTTGGTGTTCGACGCGTTTTGATCTTTGTCGGGCGGCCGTCTTCTAGTACGTGAGTAATGTGTTTGGTGACTGCGCTGTGACGACCTTCTTCAATCGCTTTACCGTGTTGATCTAGCACCATAAAGGTATCAAGCACATAGCCATCTTTGCTTGTCATGATCTGCGCGTCGTGTACGTTGAAGTTGCGACGGTCGAGTTCAGCAACCACGGTAGCAAACAACGCAGGTTGGTCTGGGCTATAGACGAACACTTCGGTACCACCACGCGTGGCTTTTTTGCTGATCAGAACCAGTGGTTTGCTCGTGTCTTCCATGCGCAGTAGGTTCTCGCAGTGCCACGCGATTTGCTTATGGGTGTGACGCAAAAAGTAATCGGCTTTAAAGCGCTGCCACAGCACTTCAATTTCCCGAGCAGAGAAGCCTTCTTTACGCAGCAGAGCCGACGCCATTTGTTGGTTGTGACGAATACGTTCGCGCACGTCAACAGGGTTCTCCAAGCCACGACGAAGCGCACGTTGGGTGGAATAGAATAATTCAGCAAGCAGGGTGCGCTTCCAACTGTTCCAAAGCTCTGGGTTGGTCGCACAGATATCAGCAACGGTTAGACAGACAAGATACTCAAGGTATTCTTCATCACGAACTTGCTTGGCGAACTCGGTAATCACGTCTGGATCGTAAATATCACGACGTTGTGCCGTCACAGACATCAACAGGTGATGTCTTACCAACCAACTCACCAACTTCGCTTCTGGTTTAGATAAACCGTGCTCGATACAGAAATCGTATGCCTCACCTTCTCCGATCACCGAATGGTCACCGCCGCGACCTTTACCTATGTCGTGGAAAATCGCCGCCAGAATCAGTAGTTCTTTTTTCTGGATTCGAGGATAAACTTCGCAGCAAATTGGATGTTTGCTGTGGTTCTCGGCATAGCTGAAAGTGTTGATGTGTTTGAGTAGTCTTATGCTGTGTTCATCTACGGTGTACACATGGAAGAGGTCAAACTGCATCTGTCCTACAATTTGGCTCCATTGCGGAAGGTAGGCCGCCAAAACGCCCAGCTTATGCATAAGGCTGAACGCCTTGTGTAGTGCATTCGGGTGGCGACACAGTGCCATAAATTTCTCGCGTGCTTCTGGCATGGTGTGCAAGAACTTGTTCAAGCGGCGACGAGCGGTGCGTAACTGGCGCAGAGTTGGAGGGCTTACCCCTTCAATGCTCGAATCGTTAGCGATGTGCAAGAACATATCTAAGATGGTTTCAGGCCGCGCTTGGAAGAGCGCTGGTTTACGTGCCTCGATGAGTGCGCCGCGGCGTTGGAAATCTTCATCTATGATTTCTGCGTCTTCAGAAGCGCCGCCATTAATGATGGCTTGATCGAACAGCTTGAGTAGCATCTTATTCAACTCTGCCACACGACGAAGGGTACGGTAGAACTCCTTCATCATCATCTCGACGCCGCGGTTACCCTCTCCAACGTAGCCAAGGTGTTCAGCGACTTGTGCTTGGTGAGCAAAGGTTAGGCGGTTGTCGTAACGACGCAGCTCAATATGCAACGCAAAGCGAACACGCCATAGGAAATCCTGACACTCAACCAATTCGCGGTATTCCGCATCGGTCAGAAAACCGTAACGACTCATTTCCAGCAACGAGGTTGCACCAAAGTGACGTCGTGCCACCCAGCTTAAAGTGTGAATATCACGTAAGCCACCCGGCGTGGATTTGATGTCAGGTTCAAGGTTGTAGGTGGTGTCATGATAGCGTGCGTGGCGTTCACGCTGCTCTTGAATCTTAGCGCGGTAGAAGGTTTCGCTCGGCCAGAAAGAGTCGGATAGCACCACTTTCTTCAACGCTTGGAAAGTATCTTCACTGCCACACAACAAACGCGCTTCTTGTAGGTTTGTCGCAACGGTTAAATCTGCTCGGCCGATTTCTGCACATTCATCCACAGTACGCACAGCGTGGCCCACTTCGAGGCGTAAATCCCACAATAGGGTAATGAACTCACTGATTTTGGCTTCTAGCGCGTTTGGCAGTTTGTTATTCGACAGAATCAAAATGTCGATATCAGACAGCGGATGTAACTCACCACGCCCGTAACCACCTACGGCAACTAATGAAATATTATGGATGTCTTTGAATCCAAAGTGTTGCCATAAACGATTGAGGAGTAAATCCATGTACTCAGCACGTGACAAAACGAGGTTCGTCACTGGGTGATGTTGAAGAAATTCTTCTTTTTGGTATGAACTGAATTTTTCGAGTTCTTGCTTAAGTTCGCCGATGTTGATCTGTTCATCGGTAAACGTAAGAGGAGACTGAAGGGTCATATTTGCTATCCGTGCAAGCTAAAACTATTAGCAATCTAACAAATTTGCTGCAGATAAAAAATATCCCCGCATGGGCGGGGATATGGAAAGTGATATGCGATTATACGTTTTTCATCATTCGTGGAATGGTATCGTCGCTGCGAAGTGTTAGTACTTCACAACCTTCTTTGGTTACCACAATAGTGTGTTCCCACTGTGCAGAGTTTTTGCCGTCGCCAGTGTAAACCGTCCAATCGTCTTGAGCGTCAACAGTACAACCAAACTTACCTGCGTTGATCATTGGTTCGATAGTAAAGCACATACCTTCTTTTAGTACACGACGGTCTTTGTTCTTGTAGTGAACCACTTGTGGCTCTTCGTGGAACTCATCACCGATACCGTGACCACAGAAGTCTTTAACAATAGAGAACTTGTTACGTGGGTTGTTCTTATTGTTTTCTTTGATGTACTTCTCGATAGCGGTACCGATGTCACCCACTGTTGCACCTGGTTTTACTTGACGCATGCCGATGTACAGTGACTCTTGAGCCACCATACACAGACGTTTATTTGCAGGTGAAACATCACCCACTAGGAACATCTTAGACGTATCACCGTGGTAGCCTTGTGGACGAACACTTAGATCTGCGTTTTCATCGTTAGGAACGATAACCGTAATATCAACGTTGATGATGTCGCCATCTTTAAGTACAGCTGGCTTCATTTGGCCGTTTGCACCTTTCTCGTCTTCAGTTGCTGGGATACCGTGACAAACGATGTGGTTGATTGACGTACAGATCGATTTAGGGAATCCATGGTAATCAAGCGGTGCAGAGTAAGCGCCTCTTTCTAGAGCGTAATCGTGACAGATTTTGTTTAACTCTTCTGTCGTCACACCGGCTTTGATGTGCGGTTCGATCATTTCTAGAGTGTCTGCGGCTAGCTTGCCCGCAATACGCATGCGTTCGATTTCTTCAGCAGTTTTAATCTTGATTGACATTGGCTTTCTCTACTTATTCGTAAGCACGCTAACGTGCGAATGCGCGCATTCTATCAGACATCTAGCGGTTAACCCAAGCCAGTTAAGAATATGAGTCATTCTTACTTGTAGTCTAGTCATGGAATTTAAGAGGGAGTAGGGGTAAGTGTGATAGGTAAATTAGAATTGTAAGAAACAATTTTTACTAGCCATCTTAGGCTAAAATATGGTATAAAGCGCGCCGGAATCGAGGACTGTTCTCTTTGCTTTTCTTTAGAATAGCAGCGAAGCAGGCTTCTTCCGATTAAACTTTTATCTTTAAATCACACACATTCCGTCACATGTTCCGGGGTGCTGAGCAGAAGCTTGGTCGGAATTATGGGGGATGTGGAGGCCTAACCCCATAGAGGATTTTAAAATGGCAACTGTATCAATGCGCGATATGCTGAAAGCTGGTGTTCACTTCGGTCACCAAACTCGTTACTGGAACCCAAAAATGAAGCCATTCATCTTTGGTGCTCGTAACCGCGTTCACATCATCAACCTAGAAAAAACTGTACCAATGTTCAACGAAGCTCTAGCTGAACTAGCTAAAGTTGGCGAGAAGAAAGGTAAAGTTCTATTCGTAGGTACTAAGCGCGCTGCATCTGAAGCTGTTAAAGAAGCTGCAATCGCAAGCAACCAATACTACGTTAACAACCGTTGGTTGGGCGGCATGCTAACGAACTACAAAACAGTTCGTCAGTCAATCAAGCGTCTAAAAGATTTCGAAGCACAAGCACAAGACGGTACTTTCGAAAAACTAACTAAGAAAGAAGCTCTAATGCGTACTCGTGAAATGGAGAAGCTAGAGAAATCTCTTGGTGGTATCAAAGATATGGGCGGCCTACCAGACGCTCTATTCGTAATCGACGCTGATCACGAGCACATTGCAATTAAAGAAGCTAACAACCTAGGTATTCCAGTATACGCTGTGGTAGATACTAACTCTAACCCAGACGGCGTTGACTACATCATCCCAGGTAACGACGACGCGATCCGCGCAGTTCAACTATACCTAAACGCTGCAGCATCTGCAGTATCTGAAGGTCGCAACAAAGACGTTGCAGCAGTTGCTGAAAAAGACGGTTTCGTAGAAGCTGAATAATAACGGCTCTGTGTCACACTTAGTCTATGTGAAACCTTGTTGTAGCATAGACTGAGTTATAGTTAGCAATGGGGGCCGACAATGTAGGCCCCTGTTTTTTACCTTATTTCGAATCAAACGAGGAATAGAGAATGGCAACTGTAACTGCTGCTCTAGTTAAAGAACTTCGCGAGCGCACTGGCGCTGGCATGATGGAATGTAAAAAAGCGCTTGTAGAAGCAAACGCTGACATCGAACTAGCAATTGAAAACATGCGTAAGTCAGGCGCAGCGAAAGCAGCTAAAAAAGCTGGTAACGTTGCTGCTGAAGGCGCAATCATCATCAAAGAAGAAAACGGCGTTGCTGTTCTTCTAGAAGTTAACTGCCAAACTGACTTCGTTGCTAAAGATGGTAACTTCACTGCATTCGCAGAAAAAGTAGCACTTGACGCTCTAGCTTCTAAAGCTTCTGTTGAAGAGCTAGTTGCTAAGTTCGAAGAAGAGCGTGTAGCTCTAGTTGCTAAAATCGGCGAAAACATCAACATCCGTCGCGTTGCTTACGTTGAAGGTACTGCAATCGCTTCTTACCGTCACGGCGAGAAAATCGGTGTTGTTGTTGCTGGTGAAGGCGACGCAGAAACTCTTAAGCACGTTGCAATGCACGTTGCTGCTTCTAAGCCTGAGTTCGTTAACCCAGAAGACGTACCAGCTGACGTAGTTGCTAAAGAGAAAGAAGTTCAAGTTGAAATCGCTATGAACGAAGGCAAGCCACAAGAGATCGCTGAGAAGATGGTTATCGGCCGCATGAAGAAATTCACTGGCGAAATCTCTCTAACTGGTCAAGCTTTCATCATGGAACCTAAGAAATCTGTTGGCGAAATGCTAAAAGAGAAAGGTGCTTCTGTTGCTACATTCGTTCGCCTAGAAGTAGGTGAAGGTATCGAGAAAGCAGCTGAAATGAGCTTCGCTGAAGAAGTAGCACTAGCTCAAAAAGGTTAATCCTTAGCGACTTGTGTAAATATTAGACCGTAGCCTAGGCTGCGGTCTTTTTACGAAAAGAGCGGGCAAAATTAGCCGTGATGAATAGCTATAAGTGACCTTGTGTCTATTCATGACTGTTAATCGACAACTCTCTTTGGAAGGTAAACTCCATGACTACGAACCCTAAACCAGCATATCAACGTATTCTATTAAAACTAAGTGGTGAAGCTCTTCAAGGTGAAGAAGGTTTTGGTATTGATCCAGCGGTTCTTGACCGTATGGCTCAAGAAGTTAAAGAGCTGGTTGAACTGGGTGTTCAAGTTGGTGTGGTAATCGGCGGTGGTAACTTGTTCCGTGGTGCAGGTCTTGCAGAAGCGGGTATGAACCGCGTAGTAGGCGACCACATGGGTATGCTTGCAACAGTAATGAACGGTCTAGCAATGCGTGATGCACTTCACCGTGCTTATGTAAACGCTCGCGTAATGTCTGCAATTCCGCTAAAAGGTGTGTGTGACGATTACAACTGGGCAGACGCTATCCGCGAACTTCGCCAAGGCCGTGTCGTGATCTTCTCTGCAGGTACAGGTAACCCATTCTTTACGACGGATTCAGCAGCTTGTCTACGTGGTATCGAAATCGAAGCTGACGTAGTTCTAAAAGCGACAAAAGTTGATGGTGTATTTACTGCTGACCCAGTAGCAAACCCAGACGCAGAGCTGTATGATAAGCTATCTTACGCTGAAATTCTGGATAAAGAATTGAAAGTAATGGACTTGGCTGCGTTCACACTTGCTCGTGACCACAAAATGCCAATCCGCGTATTCAACATGAACAAGCCAGGCGCACTACGTCGCGTGGTTATGGGCGAAGCTGAAGGTACTCTGATCTGCGCTGACGCGTAAATCTCAACACCATCCAACTAGAATATTGGATGGTGTTTCACTTTGCTCAAGCCCTTTAGGCTTTCTTCAGGAAAGATGACATTTTTAAGGTGAAACCGTGATTAACGAAATCAATAAAGACGCGCAAGAGCGCATGGACAAAAGCGTTGAAGCGCTAAAGAACAACCTTTCTAAAGTTCGTACTGGCCGCGCGCACCCAAGCCTACTATCGGGTATTTCTGTAGAATACTACGGTGCTGCTACGCCTCTTAACCAAGTAGCTAACGTTGTTGCTGAAGACGCTCGTACTCTAGCAATCACAGTTTTCGACAAAGAGCTAACTCAGAAAGTTGAAAAAGCGATCATGATGTCTGACCTTGGTCTAAACCCAATGTCTGCTGGTACAATCATTCGCGTTCCACTTCCACCGCTAACGGAAGAGCGTCGTAAAGACCTAGTTAAGATCGTTCGTGGTGAAGCAGAAGGCGCACGTGTTGCAGTACGTAACATCCGTCGTGATGCAAACAGCGACCTAAAAGGTCTTCTAAAAGATAAAGAAATCTCTGAAGACGAAGATCGCAAAGCACAAGACGAGATTCAAAAACTGACTGACGTAGCAGTTAAGAAGATCGATGATGTTCTTGCCGCGAAAGAAAAAGAGTTGATGGAAGTTTAATACTCCCAACTACATCACTGTTGGAAAACGCTGTGCTCACAGTGCAGCGTTTTTTTGTGTTAGTCTGTCCAACTGATGGAACTCAATTAACTCCCTATGCAAAATTCCCAAGCCTTCTCTGATTCCCTCCCAAAGCATATTGCCATCATTATGGACGGTAATGGCCGTTGGGCTAAGTCCCAAGGAAAACCTCGCGTATTTGGTCATAAAAAAGGCGTTAGTGCCGTTCGAAAAACTATAGCAGCAGCTTTAAAGCTTGGCATTCAAGCCGTTACTTTGTTTGCTTTTAGCAGTGAAAACTGGCGACGACCAGAAGAAGAGGTTGGCCTTTTGATGGAGTTGTTCATTTCGGTACTATCAAGCGAAGTGAAAAAACTGCATAAAAACAACTTACGTTTGCGTGTTATTGGTGATACCAGCCGTTTTAGTGAGCGCCTGCAAAGTAAAATTATTGAGGCTGAAGCTTTGACAGCTAACAACACTGGCATGGTAATTAACATTGCTGCTAATTATGGCGGTAAGTGGGATATTACCGAGGCGGCGAGAGTACTGGCTTCGAAAGTTCTCAATGGGGAAATTAGTGTAGATGCGATAACCGAGCAAATGTTTACTCAACACTTGACGATGGCAGACCTACCAGAAGTTGACTTGCTTATTCGCACGAGTGGAGAGTGTCGTATCAGCAACTTCATGTTGTGGCAACTAGCATACGCGGAAATGTATTTCACGCAAGAGTATTGGCCAGAGTTTGACGAAGACAGTTTGGTTGAGGCGGTAACTTGGTTTATTAACCGTGAACGTCGATTTGGCTGTACTGGCGAGCAAATAAAGGCATTAATGGCTGCTCAATAAGGACTAGTTAGTTTGAAACAGAGAATAATAACAGCACTAATTTTAGCTCCCCTAGTTATTTTAGGTATTTTTAAATTACCCCTAATTGGCTTCATGATCGCTTTGACTGCGGTAACGCTGTTAGGCTTTTGGGAGTGGACACAGTTTACAGAAAGCAATTCACGTATTGCTGCGCTTGTTCCGGCAGCCGTTGTAACCGGACTAAGTTTTCTATTCATTTCGCCAGATGTAACAAGCTTAAATCAACTTGCAGCACCACACTACGCCTTATTAGCGCTTGGTTTTGCATGGTGGATTATCGCAAGTGGCATGGCAATCACTTATCCTAAAACCACCAACTTATGGCAAGGCAGTAAAGCCCTTCGTCATGTGTTTGGTTTTCTAACTCTGATCCCTTTTCTTTGGAGTGTGATCATTCTTAGAGCTTCTGATATTTCAGTAGATCCATACCACGGCGCAAAACTTGTGCTGTACGTTTGCTTCTTGGTATGGGCTGCAGACAGCGGCGCTTACTTCGCTGGTAAAAGCATGGGTAAACGCAAAATGGCACCTCATGTGAGCCCAAACAAAACAATCGAAGGTTTGATTGGCGGTATCATCGCAGCATTGATTGTTGGATGGTTATTTGCAGGTTGGTTTGATATCCAATTTACTAGCCCACTTCATATGGTGATCATTACGCTGATTACGGTTGTGATCTCTGTGCTTGGTGACCTAGTCGAAAGTATGTTCAAACGTGTTTCAGGTATCAAAGACAGCAGTAATATCATTCCAGGGCACGGCGGCATTCTTGACCGTATCGACAGCCTAACTGCTGCCTTCCCAGTATTTGCTCTTCTTTACTACGTATTCTAATTTATCGGGAGCGGCTTCGTCGCTCCTGAGTTTTTCTAACGGTCTTACATCATGCAAAAGTTAACGATTCTTGGTGCAACAGGCTCAATCGGTGCAAGCACACTTAAAGTGGTTGAACAGAACCCTGAGCTGTTTTCTATCGTCGCATTAGCGGCAAGCACTAACGTTGAAAAGATGGTCGTGCTTTGCCGTAAATGGCAACCAAAATACGCTGTGATGGCGGATAAAGCGGCGGCATTGGCTCTGCAATCAGAGCTGGCTTCTATCTCACCAAATACTGAGGTGTTAGGTGGTGTCGATGCGCTTTGTCATGTGTCTGCCTTAGAAGAAGTGGACAGCGTAATGGCTGCTATCGTTGGTGCGGCAGGTCTGTTACCAACCATGGCAGCGGTAAAATCGGGTAAACGTGTACTGCTAGCCAATAAAGAAGCGCTAGTAATGTCTGGTCAGCTGTTTATCGATGCGGTTGCCGAGCATGGTGCTCAGCTTCTCCCTGTTGATAGTGAACACAACGCGATCTTCCAGTGCCTCCCACAACAAGTTCAAACTAACCTAGGTCGTTGTAACTTAGAAGAGCATGGTATTTCTTCTATTCTTCTCACTGGTTCTGGTGGCCCATTTCGTTACACCGATATCGTAGAGCTAGAGAAAGTGACTCCAGCGCAAGCCATTGCTCACCCGAACTGGTCAATGGGACCAAAAATCTCGGTTGATTCTGCGACCATGATGAACAAGGGTCTTGAGTACATTGAAGCAAAATGGCTATTCAATGCGGCTCGCGAACAGTTGAAAGTGATCATTCACCCTCAGTCGGTGATTCACTCTATGGTGCAATATCGTGATGGTTCAGTATTGGCGCAGATGGGGGAGCCAGATATGGCAACTCCGATTGCATTGACGATGTCTTACCCATCAAGAGTGGATGCCGGAGTGAAACCGCTCGACTTTACTCAAGTTAGTGAGTTGACATTCCTTCAACCTGACTTTGCTCGCTACCCATGTCTTAAGTTAGCGATTGATGCATGCTATGAAGGTCAGCATGCTACAACAGCATTAAATGCTGCGAATGAAGTTGCTGTGGATGCGTTCTTGAATAATGGCCTTGGTTTTACTGATATCGCTCGCATCAATGAGTCAGTTTTGAACAAAATCACCGCAAGCCATACAACTGAGAATGTGAATAACTTGGAAAGCTTGATAGAGCTAGATAGAATGTCACGAACTATCGCCTTAGAATTTTTACGCGAGCGTAGCTAATGACTGGTATCTTGTGGAATTTGGTTTCTTTTATCGTTGCATTGGGCATCTTGGTTGCCGTGCACGAGTTTGGTCACTTTTGGGTTGCGCGTCGTTGCGGTGTAAAAGTTGAAAAGTTTTCTATCGGTTTTGGTAAGTCTATCTGGAGTAAGGTAGGCAAAGACGGAACAGAGTATAGCATCTCTATGATTCCTCTGGGTGGCTACGTCAAGATGGTGGACAGCCGTATTGATGATATCCCAGAACATGAAAAACACCTGGCGTTCGATCAAAAGCCTTTGTGGAAACGCACATCTATCGTTGCCGCCGGCCCTATCTTTAACTTTCTATTTGCTATTGTAGCCTATTGGTTAGTTTTCCTTATTGGTGTACCAGCAGTAAAGCCTGTAATCGGTGAAGTAACACCCAATTCAATCGTTGCTCAAGCAGGAATTGAATCTGGAATGGAACTAAAGTCCATCTCAGGTATCAAAACTCCGGACTGGGAATCAGTCAACATGGGGCTAATTTCCCATATTGGTGATGATTCTGTGACGATGACGTTGTCTTCTGCAAACGAAGTTGGTTCAGAGGTCACGAGAACACTTGATATTCGTGATTGGAACTTTGACCCAGAAACGCAATCTACGATGCAATCACTTGGCTTTAAACCATATACGCCAGAGGTTTTCACGGAGTTAGCGCAAGTAAGCGAAGGTGGGGCGGCTGAAAAAGCAGGTTTGCAAGCCGACGATAAAATCATCGCAATTAATGGTAATAAGATTTCTAAATGGGAAGAAGTGGTCGAAGCCATTCGTTCTCACCCAGAAACACCAATGGAACTGACAGTGTTACGTCAAGGTGAAGAGCAATCATTCACTTTGACTCCGGGTAGTCGTGAGCTAGCTAACAAACAATTAGTTGGCTTTGCGGGTATCGCACCTAAAGTCGCAGAATGGCCAGAAAGTTATCGCTTCGAATTACAGTTTGGTGTATTCGAGTCTATTGGCAAAGCGATTGACAAAACAGGTCAAGTTATTGGACTTACAATCAGTATGCTTAAGAAACTGATTGTAGGTGATGTTGGTCTGAATAATTTAAGTGGACCAATCTCGATAGCCAAAGGGGCAGGGGCGACAGCAGACTACGGTCTGGTTTACTTTTTAGGTTTTCTAGCACTGATCAGTGTTAACCTAGGTATTATTAACCTCGTTCCTTTACCAATGTTGGATGGTGGTCACCTGCTCTTTTTTGCAATTGAAGCGGTCATCCGACGCCCAGTTCCTGAGAAAATGCAGGAAATGGGATATAAAATTGGTGGTGCGATTATCTTTTCGTTAATGGCACTGGCACTATTTAATGATTTTACTCGTCTGTGATTCTTCAGAGACATCTAGCAGTAGCAAGGAATAATTAGAACAAATATGGCGATTAAGCGAATTCTATTTGCGAGTTTACTGGCAACCAGTGTCTCGGCAAATGGGGCAGAAAACTTTGTAGTTCAAGACATCCAGATTGAAGGATTACAACGTGTGGCACTTGGTGCTGCGTTGTTGAAAATGCCTGTTCGAGTAGGAGACACGGTCGATTCACAAGATGTTGCGGACATCATTCGTGCTCTTTACGCTTCGGGTAACTTTGAGGATGTAAAAGTACTTAAGGATCAAGATGTACTTGTAGTCCAGGTTAAAGAAAGACCGACTATTGCTAGCATTGCGTTTTCTGGTAACAAAGCGATCAAAGATGAGCAGTTACAGGAAAACCTGAATGCATCAGGTATCCGTGAAGGTGAAGCTCTAGACCGAACCACTTTACGTAATATCGAAAAAGGCTTAGAAGATTTTTACTATAGCGTTGGTAAGTACAATGCTACGGTAAAAGCGGTTGTTACTCCATTGCCTCGTAATCGTTCTGATTTGAAATTCGTCTTCACCGAAGGTGTGTCGGCGAAGATTCAACAAATCAACTTTATTGGTAATGAAGTCTTTACTGATGATGAACTCCGCTCTCGTTTTAACTTAAACGTTGATGTGCCGTGGTGGAACTTCCTCGCTGATGAGAAGTATCAAAAGCAAGTACTTGCTGGTGATATTGAAGCTCTGAAATCCTATTACCTAGACCGTGGTTATTTGAAGTTTGATGTAGATTCGACGCAAGTCGCAATTTCCCCAGATAAGAAGGGGGTGTATATCACTCTTGGCCTGGAAGAAGGAGAGGTTTACACCGTTAAAGATGTAAAATTCCGTGGCGATTTGATTGGTGAAGACGCTCGATTCGAGAAAATGGTGCCATTCGAAGCCAACGAGACCTACAATGGCTCTAAAGTGACTTCACTAGAGGAAGGCATCAAACGTGTGCTCGGTGAGTCTGGTTATGCTTATCCGCAGGTAAGTACAATTCCTGAGTTCGACGACGAGAACAAAGAAGTGTCATTGGTTGTAAATGTTGAGCCAGGTAGCCGCATTTACGTTCGTGATATTCGTTTTACGGGCAACAACTCCACTAAGGATGAAGTTTTGCGTCGCGAGATGCGTCAGATGGAAGGCAGCTGGCTAAACTCGAAATCGATTGAAACGGGTAAAACGCGTCTTAACCGTCTTGGTTACTTCGAAAACGTAGAAGTTCAAACGGTACGTGTTCCTGGCAGCGATGACCAAGTAGATCTTGTTTACTCGGTTAAAGAAGCCAACTCTGGTAGTGTGAACTTTGGTGTCGGCTACGGTACAGAATCAGGTGTAAGCTTCCAAGTTGGTCTACAGCAAGATAACTTTATTGGTAGTGGTAACCGCGTTGGTATCAATGCGATGATGAATGACTACCAAAAAAATATCAGCTTAGATTATCGAGACCCTTATTGGAATCTCGATGGTGTGAGTCTTGGCGGTAAAATTTTCTATGATGAGTTTGAAGCATCTGAAGCAGGTATCGTTGACTACACCAATGAAAGTTACGGCGCTAACCTGACTTGGGGTTTCCCATTTGATGAACTAAACCGCTTCGAATTTGGTGTCGGTTACACGCACAACAAGATCGGTAACCTTTCTCCTTACCTACAGGTTGAACAGTTCCTACAAGCTCAATCAGAAAATATTGATGCGAACGGTGCATTGAATACCAATGACTTCGATATCAATATTTCTTGGACACGAAACAATTTGAACCGTGGCTACTTCCCTACAGCGGGTAATCACCAACGTGCATTCTATAAGATGACGGTACCAGGTTCTGATGTTCAGTACTTTAAGATGCAATATGACGTGCGTCAGTATGTACCATTGACTAAAAAGCATGAGTTCACACTCTTGTTCCGCGGCCGTCTAGGTTACGGTAACGGTTATGGTCAGACGAATGGTAACGACAACTTGTTCCCATTCTACGAGAACTATTACGCGGGTGGTTTCACGACTCTACGTGGCTTCGGCTCTAACTCGGTTGGTCCAAAAGCTGTTTACCGTGATTACTCTGGTTCTAACAACGGTGTAGATACTGCGACTGATGACTCAGTAGGTGGTAACGCAGTAGCATTAGCAAGTTTGGAGCTTATTGTTCCGACCCCATTTGCATCTGATGAAGTTCGTAACCAGATTCGTACCAGTATCTTCTTCGATATGGCAAGTGTTTGGGATACAGAGTTCGATTATCGAGACTCTGGTGCCGAGTTTGGTGACCGTTACTATTACGATTACTCTGATCCTACTAACTACCGTTCATCATATGGTGCGGCGTTACAATGGATGTCTCCAATGGGACCACTGGTATTTTCACTAGCGAAACCAATTAAAAAATTCGATGGCGATGACGAAGAAGTCTTCACATTCACTATCGGCAGAACCTTCTAAATTTGAGGAAAATATTTTGAATAAAATGATCAAAGCGGCTGGTTTAGGCCTTCTTGTACTGAGCTCATCTATGTTTGCAAACGCTGCAGAAGCAGCGCAAAAGATTGCCTACATTAATACAGCGCAAGTGTTTCAGGCTCTTCCTCAGCGTGAAGTGGTTCTACAAAAAATGCAGCAAGACTTCAAAAGCAAAGCTGACGAGCTTAAGTCAATTCAAGCGCAAGCTAAGACAAAGATTGAGAAGCTGCAGCGTGACGGCGAACTTTTAGGTCAAGAAGAAATTGAGAAGCTACGTATTGATATTGCTAAGCTAGACAGTGAATACAAAGTAAAAGCTCAAGCACTAGAGAAAGCTGGCGCTCGCCGTGAAGCTGAAGAGAAAGCGAAGCTATTCAAATCTATCCAAGATGCAGTAGAAAAAGTTGCTAAGGCGAAAGGTTACGATCTCGTTATTGACACTACTTCACTTCAGTACGGTAAGCCAGAATACAACATCTCTGAAGACGTAATTAAAGCTCTAAAATAAGAAGTTATGAAGACATTAACATTAGCCGAGTTGGCGACAATTACCGGGGGTGAGCTATTTGGTGACGAGTCTCTCGTTGTAAACCGTGTAGCTCCCATGGACAAGGCACAAGAAGGTGATGTTACCTTCTTGTCTAACCCTAAATACGCAAAGCACCTCTCTGAGTGTAAAGCGACAGTTGTAATGGTGAAAGCCGATCATAAGGACCAATGCATTGGAAACTCTCTTGTGGTTGCCGATCCTTACATCGCTTTTGCTCGTGTAGTTCAAGCTATGGATACAACGCCAAAGCCAGCAGATGAGATTGCGCCAAGTGCTGTCATCGCAGCAGACGTGAAGATGGGTACTAACGTAACAATCGGTGCAAACGCAGTGATTGAAACGGGTGTAGAGTTAGGCGACAACGTAAGTATTGGCGCAGGTTGCTTTATCGGTAAAAACGCAAAGCTAGGTAACAACACCAAGCTTTGGGCTAATGTTACTATCTATCATGAAGTGTCGCTGGGCGATGACTGCCTAGTGCAATCTGGCACCGTCATCGGCTCAGACGGCTTCGGTTACGCGAATGACAAAGGTGAGTGGATTAAAATTCCTCAACTTGGCTCTGTACGTATCGGCAATCGTGTTGAGATCGGTGCATGTACCACTATCGACCGTGGTGCTCTTGAAGATACGATCATCGAAGACAATGTAATTATTGATAACCAACTTCAAATCGCTCACAACGTGCAGATCGGATATGGTACGGTGATGCCCGGTGGTACTATTGTGGCAGGCAGTACAAAAATTGGTAAATACTGCCAAATCGGCGGCGCGTCGGTTATCAATGGCCACATCGAGATTACGGATGGGGTTGCTATTACTGGTATGGGCATGGTTATGCGCAGTATCGAAGAGAAAGGCCTATACTCGTCAGGCATTCCATTGCAAACCAACCGAGAGTGGCGTAAGACGGCAACTCGAGTTCACCGTATTGATGAGATGAACAAACGATTGAAAGCCGTTGAAAAGCAACTTAAACCGAAAGAAGAATCTTAGTTCCACTTTCTGAACAAAGACTCGCGAAATGCGGGTCTTTTTCTTCTATAATGACGCGCTATAAGTAGATTTATCACCAAGTGGGTTTACCGTCCCCAGAGTAAGGGGTGTTGCCATCTTGGTTGTTGAGAATTGATATAGGAAGACGACTTTGACTACTGAAAAGAAAACGATGAACATCTCTGAAATTCAAGAGCTACTACCTCATCGCTACCCATTCTTATTGATCGACCGAGTGATTGACTTCCAAGAAGAGAAGTACCTTCACGCGATTAAAAATGTGTCGGTTAATGAACCTCAGTTCACAGGTCACTTTCCACAGCTGCCAGTATTCCCAGGCGTACTAATCTTAGAGGCGATGGCTCAGGCAACTGGCTTACTTGCATTTAAATCATTTGGTGCACCAACGGAAAACGAACTGTACTACTTCGCAAGTGTTGACGGCGCTAAGTTCCGTAAACCTGTAGTGCCAGGCGACCAAATGATTATTGAAGTAGAATTTCTAAAAGAGCGCCGTGGTATTGCTGCATTTAGTGGTGTAGCAAAAGTTGACGGCGAAGTGGTATGTTCAGCAGAGCTGAAGTGTGCTCGTCGAGAGTTTTAATATGATTCATGAAACCGCTAAAATCCACCCAGCTGCGGTGGTAGAAGAAGGCGCGAAAATTGGCGCTAACGTGATCGTTGGTCCTTTCACTTACATCACCTCTACGGTGGAGATTGGTGAAGGCACAGAAGTGATGTCTCACGTAGTGATCAAAGGCCACACCAAAATTGGTAAAGACAACCGCATTTTCCCACATGCTGTGATTGGTGAAGAAAACCAAGACAAGAAGTACGGCGGCGAAGATACAACAGTGGTTATCGGTGACCGTAACGTGATTCGTGAAGCGGTTCAGGTTCACCGTGGTACGGTTCAAGATAAAGCAACGACAGTGATCGGTGACGATAACCTGCTTTGTGTTAACGCGCACATCGCACACGATGTTGTCGTAGGTAACCACACTCACATTGGTAACAATGCGATTCTTGGTGGCCACGTAACCGTAGAAGACCATGCTGGTGTAATGGCGCTTTCTGCTATTCACCCATTCTGTACAGTGGGCGCGTACGCTTACATTGGTGGCTGTTCTGCGGTTGTTCAAGATGTACCAGCTTACGTATTGGCTCAAGGTAACCACGCAACACCATTTGGTTTGAACTTGGTTGGCTTGAAGCGTAATGGTTTCGAAAAACCAGAAATTCGTGCGCTGCAAAAAGCGTACAAAGAAATCTACCGTTCAGGTAAGACTCTGGAAGAAGTGAAGCCAATCCTAGCTGAAATGGCACAAGAGTGGCCTGCAGTGAAACGTTTCTCAGATATTTTGGAAACAACGGAACGTGGCATTATTCGTTAATTAACGAATGAGCGGTTAAATTGAAAAGATCGCGCCCAAGTTGGGCTGCGGTCTTTTTGTGTTTTATGGATAACGGTTTGTACGCTGCGGTTTGTAAGGCTACATAGTGTAAATCGTTACCCATAGCGCACAGGAAAATAGCGAAGTAGATATGGAAAGACCATTACGTATCGGCATCATTGCCGGAGAACTGTCTGGCGACACGCTAGGTGAAGGCTTTATCAAGGCGGTAAAACAGCAATACCCAGATGCAGAGTTTGTTGGGATTGGTGGCCCTAAAATGATCGCTCAAGGCTGCGAGTCTCTGTTCGACATGGAAGAGCTGGCTGTAATGGGCTTGGTTGAAGTGCTAGGCCGCTTGCCAAGACTGCTGAAAGTCAAAGCTGAGCTAGTGAAGTATTTCACTGATAACCCGCCAGATGTCTTTGTTGGTATCGATGCGCCAGATTTCAACTTACGTGTTGAGCTAGACCTGAAAAATGCTGGCATCAAAACTGTGCATTACGTAAGCCCGTCGGTTTGGGCATGGCGTCAAAAGCGCATCTTCAAAATTGAAGCAGCGACTAACCTAGTATTGGCATTCCTACCGTTTGAAAAAGCGTTTTACGATAAGTTCAACGTGCCTTGTGAATTCATTGGTCATACATTGGCTGATTCCATTCCGCTGCAATCAGACAAAGCACCTGCACGTGAGCTACTCGGTTTAGAGCAAGATAAGCAATGGCTTGCGGTACTTCCGGGTAGTCGTGGCAGCGAGTTGAAAATGCTCTCTCAGCCATTTATCGAAACGTGTAAGAAGTTACACCAGAAATTCCCAGATCTTGGTTTTGCCGTTGCGCTAGTAAACCAGAAACGTCGCGAACAATTCGAGCAAGCGTGGAAAGAGCATGCACCAGAGTTGGAGTTCAAACTGGTGGATGACACAGCGCGTAACGTGATTACCGCTTCAGATGCCGTGATGTTGGCGTCTGGTACCGTGGCGTTAGAGTGTATGTTGCTCAAACGCCCAATGGTGGTCGGTTACCGTGTAAACGCGGTGACGGCTTTCCTTGCTAAGCGTCTGCTGAAAACCAAATACGTTTCGTTGCCGAACATTCTGGCCGATACTGAGCTGGTTAAAGAATATCTGCAAGATGATTGCACGCCAGACAATTTATTCGACGAAGTATCTCGCTTACTAGAGAGCGACAACCGAGAAATGTTGGATAAGTTTACTGAAATGCACCATTGGATTCGCAAAGATGCGGATCAACAAGCCGCAGGCGCGGTTCTAAAACTGATTGAAAAATAGAGATTTACCATGGCTGTAAAACCAAAAAAGACCAAAGCAAAAGTTGAACTACCACCGTTTGAATACCCGCAAGGCTATCAGTTGGTTGCGGGTGTTGATGAGGTAGGGCGTGGTCCTTTGGTAGGCGATGTCGTTACCGCCGCGGTTATTTTAGACCCAAATAACCCAATTGAAGGCTTAAACGATTCGAAAAAGCTGAGTGAGAAGAAACGCCTTGCACTGCTGCCAGAAATCAAAGAGAAAGCTTTGGCATGGGCTGTAGGCCGCTGTTCTCCTGAGGAAATTGACGAGCTTAACATCCTGCAAGCGACCATGGTTGCCATGCAACGTGCGATTGCGGGTTTGAAAGTGCAGCCAGATCTTGCACTTATCGATGGTAATCGTTGCCCTGAACTACCAATGGACTCCCAAGCAGTGGTGAAAGGCGATTTGCGCGTGGCGGAAATCAGTGCGGCTTCGATTATCGCGAAAGTGGTTCGCGACCAAGAAATGGAAGAGTTGGATAAACAGCACCCACAGTTTGGCTTTGCTAAGCACAAAGGTTACCCAACCAAAGCGCACTTCGAAGCGATTGAGCAACACGGTGTGATCAGTGAGCACCGTAAGAGCTTCAAACCCGTGAAGAAAGCGCTCGGCATCGAAGAATAGAGCAAAGTATTAGAATGGGCGTATCGGTGTTATAAACCACGCCCGCTTTAGGTTAGAATCCCAAATAAGATTTAGTTTTACGGTACCTGTTAATGTCAGATCCCAAGTTCATTCACCTTCGAATCCACAGTGATTTTTCGATGGTGGATGGTATCAACAAAGTTCCACCGCTCGTTAAGAAAGTCGCCGAACTCGGTATGCCAGCTATGGCATTGACCGACTTCACCAACCTGTGCGGTCTGGTGAAGTACTACGGCACTGCGCACGGCAGTGGTGTGAAGCCAATCATCGGTGCAGACTTCAAAATGCAATCGGATGAGTTTGGAGAGGAGCTGACGCAATTAACGTTACTCGCAGCAAACAACGAAGGTTATAAAAACCTCACGTTGCTGATCTCAAAAGCTTACCTTCGTGGTCACGTACAGCACCAACCGGTGCTCGACAAAGCTTGGTTGGCTGAACTATCAGAAGGTTTGATCGTTCTATCAGGCGCGAAAAACGGTGAAATCGGTAAAGCGTTACTTAAAGGTAACCGCAAAGTGGTGGAAAGCTGTGTGGCTTTCTACCAAGAGTATTTCCCAGATCGCTTCTATCTAGAACTGGTTCGTACTGGTCGTTCAGACGAAGAAACGTACTTGCATTTTGCCGTTGAGTTAGCAGAAGAAACTCAACTACCGGTTGTAGCGACCAACGAAGTCGTTTTCATCAGTGAAGACCTATTTGACGCGCACGAAATCCGTGTGGCGATCCACGATGGTTACACCCTAGAAGATCCGCGTCGTCCAAAGAACTACAGCCCAGAACAATACCTGCGTACTGAAGAGGAAATGTGCGAGCTGTTTGCCGACATTCCGGAAGCGTTAGAAAACAGTGTTGAAATTGCCAAGCGTTGTAACGTGACAGTACGTTTGGGTGAATACTTCCTACCTGCCTTCCCAACTGAAGGTATGGAAGAGACCGACTTCTTGGTCATGAAGTCTCGCGAAGGTCTGGAAGAGCGTCTAGAGTTCCTGTTCCCAGATGAGGAAGAGCGCAAACAACGTCGTCCTGAATACGATGATCGTCTGCAAATCGAACTCGACGTAATCAACCAAATGGGGTTCCCAGGTTACTTCTTGATCGTAATGGAGTTCATCCAATGGTCGAAAGACAACGCGATTCCGGTAGGTCCGGGGCGTGGTTCAGGTGCCGGTTCTTTGGTGGCATACGCATTGAAGATCACCGACCTTGATCCGCTGGAATACGACCTTCTATTCGAACGTTTCTTGAACCCAGAACGTGTCTCGATGCCCGATTTCGACGTCGACTTCTGTATGGATAAGCGTGACCAAGTAATTGATCACGTAGCGGAAATGTATGGCCGTGATGCGGTATCTCAGATCATCACCTTCGGTACCATGGCGGCCAAAGCGGTAATCCGCGACGTAGGCCGTGTACTGGGCCACCCGTTTGGCTTCGTTGATCGTATTTCAAAGCTGGTTCCGCCTGACCCGGGTATGACGCTGGAAAAAGCGTTCAAAGCTGAGCCTGCACTGCCAGAGTTGTATGATGCAGACGAGGAAGTGAAAGAGCTTATCGATATGTGTCGCCTCCTTGAAGGTTGTACACGTAACGCCGGTAAGCACGCGGGTGGTGTTGTAATCTCACCAACCACCATTACAGACTTCGCGCCGATTTATGCCGACTCGGAAGGCCACTTCCCAGTTACTCAGTTCGATAAGAACGACGTGGAAACTGCCGGTCTGGTTAAGTTTGACTTCTTGGGCCTACGTACCCTAACCATCATTGACTGGGCGTTGGGTCTGATTAACCCGCGTCTAGAACGTGAAGGTAAAGCTCCTGTTCGCATCGAGTCGATTCCACTGGATGATGCGGCGTCATTCCGTTTGCTGCAAAACTCAGAAACCACTGCGGTATTCCAGCTTGAATCGCGCGGTATGAAAGAGCTGATTAAACGTCTGCAACCGGACTGTTTTGAAGACATCATTGCATTGGTGGCACTGTTCCGCCCAGGGCCGCTTCAGTCGGGCATGGTAGATAACTTTATCGACCGTAAGCACGGTCGTGAGGCGATCTCTTATCCTGATGAAAAGTGGCAACACGAATCGCTTAAAGAGATTCTGGATCCGACTTACGGCATCATCCTGTATCAAGAACAGGTAATGCAGATCGCACAGGTGCTGTCTGGCTACACCCTTGGTGGTGCGGACATGCTTCGTCGTGCGATGGGTAAGAAAAAACCGGAAGAGATGGCGAAACAGCGTGCAACCTTCGAAGAGGGAGCAATTGCCAACGGCGTCGATGGCGAGTTGGCGATGAAGATCTTCGACTTGGTAGAGAAGTTCGCTGGTTACGGCTTTAACAAATCTCACTCGGCAGCCTACGCATTGGTTTCGTACCAAACGCTATGGCTTAAGATGCACTATCCAGCAGAATTCATGGCAGCGGTAATGACCGCCGATATGGATAACACTGAGAAAGTGGTTGGCCTAGTTGACGAATGTTTCCGCATGAAGCTCACCGTGCTTCCACCAGACATCAATGCTGGTTTGTACCGCTTTAATGTGGATGAGAATGGCGCGATTGTTTACGGCATCGGCGCGATCAAAGGTGTGGGTGAAGGTCCAATCGATGCAATCTTAGAAGCGCGCAACAAAGGTGGTCACTTCATTGACCTATTTGACTTCTGTGCGCGAATCGACCTGAAAAAGGTCAACAAGCGTGTTATCGAAAAACTGATTTACGCGGGCGCACTCGACAGGCTAGGTCCACATCGCGCGGCGCTAATGGCATCGCTTAATGATGCGGTGAAAGCGGCAAGCCAACACCACCAAGCGGAAGCCTTTGGTCAAACCGACATGTTCGGTGTACTGACTGATGCGCCGGAAGAAGTAGAGCATAAATATACTCAGGTGCCAGCTTGGCCTGAGAAAGTATGGTTAGAGGGTGAACGTGAGACGCTCGGTTTATATTTGACCGGGCACCCAGTTAACGCATACATAAAGGAACTAAATAAGTACGTTAGTTGTCGACTAAAAGACGCCACTCCAACTCGCCGTGATCAATCCGTGACCGTGGCGGGCTTGGTAATTGCAGCTCGCGTAATGACAACTAAACGTGGTACGCGCATCGGTTTGATGACTTTGGATGATCGAAGTGGTCGAATGGAGGTGATGTTGTTCTCAGATGCGCTTGATAGATATGCGGAACTTCTCGAAAAAGATAAAATTTTGGTCGTTTCTGGACAGGTCAGCTTTGATGACTTCAATGGTGGCCTTAAAATGTCGGCGCGTGAAGTTATGGATCTTGGCAGTGCTCGTGAAAAGTATGCACGAGGTTTGTCAGTATCAATTGATGCTCAACAGGTAAATGACAAATTCTTTGAGCAATTTACTCGTATTCTAGAGCCACATAAAGCCGGGACCGTACCTGTCAATGTATACTATCAGCGTGCCGACGCCAGAGCGCGGTTAACTTTGGGCACCGAATGGCGAGTAACGCCAAGTGATACATTACTCGATGATTTAAAACAGTTGCTTGGCAAAGGCCAGGTAGAACTCGAATTTAACTAAAAAAATTCAGCGCAATATGTAAGACGTTGAGTAAAAAAGGATTCATAGATGAGCCTAAACTTTCTTGAATTTGAAAAGCCAATCGCAGAACTAGAAGCGAAAATTGAAGCACTACGTGACGTGTCTCGTCATGGTGGTGATTCTGCGGTTGACCTTGATAAAGAAATCGAACAGCTTGAGAAAAAGAGCCTAGAACTGAAGAAGAAAACCTTCAGCAACTTAGGTGCATGGGAAACGGCTCAACTGGCTCGTCACCCTTTACGTCCATACACATTAGATTACATCAAGCACGCATTTGATGAATTTGATGAGCTAGCGGGTGACCGTGCGTTCGCAGACGACAAAGCAATTGTTGGCGGTATTGCACGCCTTGAAGGTCGTCCAGTGATGATCATCGGTCACCAAAAAGGTCGTGAAACTAAAGAGAAAGTGAAGCGTAACTTCGGTATGCCTAAACCAGAAGGTTACCGTAAAGCACTGCGTTTGATGGAAATGGCAGAGCGTTTCAACATGCCAATCATCACTTTTATCGACACAGCAGGTGCGTACCCAGGTGTTGGCGCGGAAGAGCGTGGCCAATCTGAAGCGATCGCAACCAACCTTAAAGTGATGTCTGGTCTTAAAGTGCCAGTGATTTGTAACGTTGTTGGTGAAGGCGGTTCTGGTGGTGCACTAGCAATTGGTGTTGGCGACTACGTGAACATGCTTCAGTACTCTACGTACTCAGTAATCTCTCCAGAAGGTTGTGCCTCAATCCTATGGCGTGATTCAGACAAAGCGCCTCAAGCAGCAGACGCAATGGGTCTAACAGCACCACGTCTAAAAGAACTTGAGCTTATCGATGAAATCATCGAAGAGCCATTAGGTGGCGCACACCGCGACCACGCTCAAATGGCTGCAAACATGAAAGCAAATCTACTTCGTCAGCTAGAAGATCTTGAGCAACTAGACCAGGAAACGCTACTAGAGCGTCGTTACCAACGTCTAATGAACTACGGTTACTGCTAAGCGCTAGCTGATATCTCGCAAGATAACAGATAAAATAGAAAGGGTTGGGCAAACGTCCAGCCCTTTTTTTTTGTTTCTACTGGATGGCTTATGGAATCGCTTTATTCGCAATTTACTCAAGTTCTCGACCGCTACTACCAATCAGGCTCCAAGATTGTCTTGGCATTTAGTGGTGGAGTGGATTCGCGTCTGTTGCTGGAACTGCTAAGTCGTTATCAGCAAGTGAATTCTACAGGTAATAACCCAATCAAATGCCACGCCGTATACGTGCATCACGGTTTGAGCTCGAACGCAGACGACTGGGCAGACAAATGTTTAATGTGGGCTGAGCAGGTGGGAATCACGTGTTCTGTTGAGCAAGTGAGCTTAGACATTAACAGTGGCGATAGTATTGAGTTGTTGGCTCGTGAAGCGCGCTATCAAGTGTTGTCTAAGCATATCCAAGCGGGTGACTTATTGCTGACTGGACAACATGCTGATGACCAAGTGGAAACCTTCTTACTAGCGCTTAAACGCGGTAGTGGCCCGAAAGGTTTATCTTCGATGGCAGAGAGTATGCCTTTCGCTGGTGGTATGTTGGTTCGCCCACTATTGGCAATTAAGCGTGAGCAAATCGAAGCTGCAGCGAAGGAAGAAGGCCTAGATTGGGTGGAAGACGAGAGTAATCAAGATACGCGTTACGATCGCAATTTCCTTCGACACCGTATTGTTCCAGACCTCTCTGAACGTTGGCCGAGTATTCATCAAGCAGTGCAGCGGAGTGCTAGCTTGTGCGCTCAGCAAGAAGCCTTGTTGGATGAGCTGCTTGGCGCGGTGTTTGAACGTGCTCTGCAAAGCGATCTGAGCTTGAGCATTGATGAGCTAGCCACCCACAGTGACCTTGCACGGGCACGATTAATCCGGATGTGGTTAGCGAAGTTGAATGCAAACATGCCAACTCAAGTGCAACTCAATTTAATTTGGAATGAAGTCGGATTGGCACAGCAAGATGCCAATCCTAAGCTGCAACTTAAGCAGGGTGAAGTTCGCCGCTTTCAAAATCGCTTTTATTGGGTAACTGAAACGGCCGATGTCACGACGTGGCAGAGTGACATTCAAACCGATACGGCGTTGGTGTTGCCTGAGCGACTCGGAGAGCTCACTTTGAATACCAGTTCAGAACAAGCCACCATTGCCTTACCGCCCCAGCCAGAGCTTCTGAGGGTGACGTTTAATCCCGAAGGATTATCTGCGCACCCAACCACACGCAATCACAGCCGCAAGCTCAAGAAGCTGTTTCAAGAGTACAATGTACCGAGTTGGTTACGTCGTCAAATACCAATTTTGATGTATCAAAACCAAGTAGTAGCCGTTGCTGGTTTATTTGTTGATCGAGCTTTTAGCGGTCAAGATTGTGAGCTGATATGGCGCAAGTCGTTGTAATTCATGTCACAATGCCAATGAATACTTAAAAAATACCCCGATAGAAGTTGCCTCTGCTTTGTGCAGATGTTCCGCAATCTGAAGGCAAGCGTATATTGGTGGTTAATAACAAATGATTAGGTGAAGCAATGAAGAAAATGATGGTAGGGGCAGTGGTTGCCTTGGGTATGTTAAGTGGACAAGTATTGGCTGCAGGTGACGTGGCAGCAGGACAAGCTAAAGCGGCAGTGTGTGCGGCATGTCATGGTGCAGATGGTATCGCTGTGATTCCAGGTTACCCAAATCTGAAAGGCCAAAATGAGCAGTACATCGCCACGTCCATAAAGGCTTACAAGCAAGGCCAGCGTACAGGCGGTTTAGCTCCAGTTATGCAAGCACAAGCAAACTTGCTGTCTGATGAAGATATCGCAAATTTAGCAGCGTTTTACGCAAGTTTGAAATAGTACGATAAAGAAGAATGAGAAAAGGCCAGAGCAATGCTCTGGCTTTTTACCTATGGAACAATATGATATCAGAGGCATTACAGTGTTTATTGCAAAATAAACACTGTTGGTATCAGCATTTTCAGTCGTGTGGTAACAACAAGGATTGAATGTTGTGAGGCGCTAACCGATAATATGCGCAAACGATTGAAGCTTAAGGGATGAACATGAAAAAGATTGAAGCGATTATCAAGCCATTCAAATTGGATGATGTTCGAGAAGCATTGGCTGAAGTAGGCATTACAGGGATGACCGTCTCTGAAGTGAAAGGCTTTGGTCGCCAGAAAGGTCACACAGAATTGTACCGCGGTGCGGAGTACATGGTGGATTTCCTTCCTAAAGTGAAGTTAGAAATCGTTGTGACGGAAGACGTTGCAGACAAGTGTGTAGAAACCATCATCGAAACAGCACAAACTGGTAAGATCGGTGACGGTAAGATCTTCGTAACTGATATCGAGCGTGTCGTACGTATTCGTACTGGTGAAGAAGACGAAGACGCAATCTAAGTTCATAGTGCGATTTCTTTTCGAAATATGATTAAACTAAAAGGGAGCCTTGGGCTCCTTTTTTGTTGTCAGCTCAGGTGTTGTCATGCTTAAACGTTTTATTGCTATTCTTATCTTTCTTGGTTTATCAGTATTACTCGCTTTTCAGTGGGTGTTTACCGTTTCGGAACAGCCGCAGCTTATCTCTCAATCGGGAGAAAACGTAACTCAAACGGTAAAATGTGTCGACTTTGATACTCCTCAAGCGATTGATAATGAGGGAGTATTAAACATTTTGGTTTGGAATATCTACAAGCAGAATAAGCCGAGTTGGGAAGTTGCTCTAAATCATCTATCGCAGCAGAGTCAATTACTGTTATTGCAAGAAGCCAGTCTAACGAGCGAGCTGAAGCGTTGGCTGATTGATGGTCAGTGGATCAGTAACCAAGTGTCAGCGTTTAAGGCCCTTGGCAGCGATGCAGGTGTCATTAGTATTGCTCATAAAGCGCCAATTCGAGCTTGTGCTTATACATCTAAAGAGCCATGGCTACGTTTGCCTAAATCTGCACTTTATAGTGAATACCAGCTAAGTAATGGTCAGCAACTGGCGGTTATCAATATTCATGCTATCAACTTTACAGTGGGCACGGATGAATATTTGTCTCAGTTGGCAACGCTAGAAAAGGCGTTGAAAGCGCACCAAGGTCCAATCATTTTTGCGGGGGATTTTAATAGCTGGAGTGCAGAGAGGATTTCGGCAATGAAAGTCGCATTGGCAGATATCGACCTCAAAGAAGTTCGGTTTTCACCCGATCAGCGTACCCAGTTTATTACAGGATTACCGCTTGACCATGTGTTTTATCGAGGTTTAAAGCTAAAATACTCAAAAGCGCCGCTGAGCGACGCTTCTGATCATAATCCATTGTTGGTGTCGTTTTCACTTCTCAATTGAAAAGCGAGTTACACCACGACAATGTATAGTGCCCAAATTACGTAAAACGCAACCCATGGTAGACTTGCAATCACAAGAGCCTGACCGCGTTCAAACTCTGTCCAAGTTAGGACGGCACCGTAACCAAGTACAATGTACCAAGGCAGAAGTAACGGCAGTGAGCTAGCAAAGTGAGACCATTCGCTGGTCAACGGCAACTTCAACAAACCGTTTAGGCTGTTAAGGTCGGCTGCGTACGTCATTACTTGACCATGCTTAAGGAGCAGGCTCGCATAGCTTGCAATGTCCCCTAGTACTGCTGGGAAAAGTATTGCACTGGATGCGGCAAACCACTTCCAGTAACCGTATTGCTGCTTACTCGCTTTGGTTGCCAGGAAAAACCATAGAGCTAACAACAATAATGTTGCAAAGCGATTGAATACATCATTGATGATGGCACTAGCCATAAGCGTATTTGGTTCAAGCAACTCGACTTGTGTAGGGTCAATTTGCTGGAACTGAATAGAAAGTTGCTCACTTAGCCAAGTAAAGTCAACATTCGAAAAGTAGGCTCCCCAGAATAAAAATGGGCTAATCATCAGAACAATAAAAGGTTGCCAGCCCCAACCGCCACGTTGGTAAAGAGCTAAGAAACAAGCTGTTGGTGCTCGAAAGATATCCAACAACATTACGAGAGGGTTACTGGAGGAATTCATACGCTCACCTTCGTTACATCAACGTACAACTTGAGCTTCTGTCCTGGCTTCAAGTACTTCTGTTTTTGTAGAGAGTTCCATTTCACAATGTCATTACTCTTTACTTTAAATTTGCTGGCAATGCCGCTAATGGTATCGCCGGAACGCACTTGGTAGAACACGGTACGAATCACAGCGCCTTGATCACCACTTTTCCATATCACCAGTTTCTGTCCAACACGTAAGGTATCTCTTGGCCCCATACCATTCCATTTTGCCAGAGATTGGTGCGATACCTTATTTGCTCGTGCGATAGACCATAAGCTTTCTCCTGATTGCACTACATGAGTCAGTTTATACTTACCACGAGCTTTGGCTTGTGTTTTAGACAAGCGATTTTGGGCTGAAAGAACGTAACTATTTTCGTCCTTAGTTGATGTTGGGATCATCAAGTGTTGACCAACA
The DNA here is from genome assembly GCF_030248515.1 of Vibrio sp. D401a. Taxonomy (NCBI): domain Bacteria; kingdom Pseudomonadati; phylum Pseudomonadota; class Gammaproteobacteria; order Vibrionales; family Vibrionaceae; genus Vibrio; species Vibrio sp. D401a. The sequence continues at coordinate 85,281 of NZ_JAHGAI010000070.1, forward strand.
CGAATGTTATTATTACTCATTCCATTCGCGCGACGAATCACCTTGGTTGTGGTGCTGTACTTTTGAGCGAGTACGCTAAGGGAGTCTCCTGACTTCACTTTATAGCGGACCACTTTCATCCCTTTTCCACGGTTCTTATCGACATCTTCTAAAAATGCCGTTTTCTTCTCGATAGGGATAAGAAGTTGGTGCGGACCTTCAGGAGCAGTAGACCATTGGTTGTAGGCAGGGTTGTAGCTTTGCAACTCTTTTACGCTGATATCTGCGTACTTGGCTGCGATGGCTAAATCGAGCTGCTCTTTTGGGTCAACAAGAGCCAAGACCGGCTTATTGGCGATAGGTGGAATCTCGATGCCGTACTTGTCTTGGTTCGCAATAATATCTGCAAGCGCAAGTAGTTTTGGTACGTAACTACTGGTTTCTTTCGGTAAATCTAGAGAGAAAAAGTCCGTTGGCTTGCCCAGTTTCTTATTTTTTCGAATAGCGCTGTTTACACGTCCACCGCCACTGTTGTAAGCAGCAATCGCGTGATTCCAGTTGCCGTCGAAGCGCTGGTTTAGTTTAACAAGATATTCCAACGCAGCGTCGGTAGATGCGTCCACGTCACGACGGCCGTCATACCAAAAGTTTTGCTCTAGGCCCATCATTTTTCCTGTGCCAGGAACAAACTGCCAAAGGCCAGCAGCACTGCCGTGTGAATAGGCAAATGCATCAAATGAGCTTTCGACTACTGGTAGAAGCGCAAGCTCCAGCGGTAAATTACGAGCCTCGATTTTTTCTGTAATGAGATACAAAAACGGTTCTGCTCGTTGAGATACAGTACGTAGATGCCCTGGGTGTTTCAGGTACCAAGTTCGGTAGTAGTCGATTTTTTTACTTTGAGGAATGTCCATCTCAAGTTGCATGCCGATACGACGCCATACATCTTGTTGCTCTTGGGGAGTGATAACTTTAGGTGCAGCTTTTTCCTCAGGTTCAACCTTTTGTTGACTATTGGCAACCTGCTGGGAGTCTGTTGCTTGTGTTTTGTTGGTTTCAGGTGTCGATGTGGTAGTCGAGTCTGACTGAGTTAGTTGACAGCCAGATAGTAATACCGCCAACACCCAACTGTACTTCAAACGCATGGATTCAGCCTATTTAGGGCCTGTTTATCTTCTCCTGCCTGTCGCGCAGCTTTTGTACGTGGCAGTCACAAGATAATAGACAATTTATTACTTACAAATGGATGAGAAGGTCTCACCTATGCATTGGAGCGAATTGCAATGATATGCGCTCCCTCCAAAACAATAGAAGCGCACAAGGCGCTTCTCAAACAGCAGATGATAATACTTGCGTTTTTGGAGGTTACAAGCAGAAAAAGGTTAAAACTCGTTCTTCCACTCACGTAAAGCTGTAAAAACCGAGACTGGATCGCTATTTTCAATGCGATTGGCGACTGATTTTACCACTTCAGGATTGTTTGTACGCAAGAATGGGTTGATCCATTTTTCTCTACGTAGTGTGGTTGGAAGCGTCGGTATATTAAGTGCGCGCAGGCGGTTTACATCATCGCGGTATTGGCGCAACTGCTCGTTGTCTGGCTCGACGGCGAGTGCAAATGCCACGTTACTTGCAGTGTACTCATGAGCACAAAAAACTTCCGTCTCTTCAGGAAGAGCAGCGATTTTACTCAAAGACTCAAACATTTGTGCTGGAGAACCTTCAAATATACGCCCACAACCTGCAGAAAATAGCACGTCACCACAGAACAATTTGCTGTCACCTACATAACCAATGTGGCCCAAAGTGTGGCCAGGTAAGCCAAGCACCATGAAAATTTCACCAAACAGGTCGAGTTTGTCGCCTTCTTCCATGGCATTGGTTAAGGTTGGAATCGGTTCTGCTTTCGGGCCCACAACAGAAACGTCAGGAAAAGCACGAACTAAATCTGGAACGCCACCAATGTGATCGTTGTGGTGGTGTGTAATTAAGATCGCTTCTAAAGTTAATTCATTAGCCTGCAAATATTCTAATACTGGCTTAGCATCGCCCGGATCGACCACAGCACAACGCTTGTCGCTATTTTGTATCAGCCAGATGTAATTATCATTAAATGCGGGTATGCTTTTGATCTCTAACACGATTCGTTCTCCGTCACCCTTTTAATAGTCAGGTGGTTAATGAAACCAGCACTCAGCAACAAAACTATACAGTACCCGTCGACTTGGTCAGAGATGAACAATGGGCCGTGGGTACTTGAGTCAATCCAAACCCGACTTGATGAATGGTGTCCGAAGTTGTTCGGTTACCACATGCTGAAATTGGGTGGCTTGAGCTGTGAGCTAACCAGCTGTAGTTGTAACATTCAACACCAAGTCAACGTAGATATCCAGAACCCGTTGCATAATGTCATCGCAGATGGTTACGAATTGCCCTTTTTAGAAAAAAGCTTTGATGTTGTCGTGCTTGCTCATCAGCTTGACTATGCAAGTGATCCCCATCGACTGCTACGCGAAGTTGATCGCGTCATGATGGATGATGGTTATCTTATTATTACGGGTTTTAATCCGATCAGTCTCACTGGCTTAGCAAGTTTACTGCCTTGGCGAAGAAATAATTTGCCGTGGAGTGGGCGCATGTTCACTACAAACCGCATCAAAGACTGGCTGGGCGTACTGAACTATCAAGTGATTCATTGTGATCGTTACGCACTGTTTCCAATGACGCGTTACAAAACCATGTGGACTTGGCTAGAGAACAGTTTAGGTGATTGGGCATCACCAGCGGGAAGTTTGTATTACATCGTCGCTCGTAAACGAACGTACCCTCTCAAACCTATCAAGCCACATTGGCGCTTGAAGAGAAAGCTAACACCACTAGGTGTGATGAACAGAGAGGGCAGTGCAGTGAAAAAGGTATCCAGTAGCAAAAACTAAGACGCTTGGTAACCCGTATCTTCTTCAGTTGGGTTCTCAGCGGCTGTACGTGCTAACTCATCACAGATTTCATTCTCTCGATGACCTGCGTGGCCCTTCACCCAATGCCAATCAACTTGATGGCGAGCAGTTTCTTTGTCCAGAGCTTGCCATAAGTCAGCATTCTTCACTGGTTTTTTATCTGCCGTTTTCCAACCACGTTTTTTCCAGTTGTGAATCCATTGCGTAATACCTTGACGCACGTACTGGCTGTCCGTTGTTAACGTCACTTGGCATGGCTCTTTTAACGTTTGCAGTGCTACCACTGCAGCCAACATTTCCATGCGGTTATTGGTTGTCAGAGTGTAGCCTTTCGCTAGGGTCTTTTCCGTTTGTTTGTAACGCAGAACAATGCCGTAACCACCTGGTCCCGGATTGCCTAAACAAGATCCGTCAGTGAAAATCTCAACGTGTTTGGTCATATTTTTGGTACTATTAGCCGAAACATTTAATAAAGCATAGTCTGACACACATAACCTTATGAATACCAGCAGCAATTCTGAACATAATCGTATTGTCGTACTCGATACTGAAACCACGGGTATGAACCTCGAGGGCGGCCCGCACTACATGGGTCACCGTATTATCGAGATCGGTGCCGTAGAAATCATCAACCGTAAGCTGACTGGTCGTCACTTCCACGTTTACTTAAAACCGGATCGTGAAATTCAGCCTGACGCGATTGAGGTTCACGGTATTACGGATGAGTTCCTCGTCGACAAGCCTGACTATGCGAATGTCCACCAAGAGTTTTTAGATTTCATCAAAGGTGCCGAGCTGGTTGCCCACAACGCGCCCTTCGATACCGGCTTTATGGATTACGAGTTTGAAATGCTCGATCCAACCATCGGTAAAACGGATGATTTCTGTAAGGTGACCGATACCCTTGCCATGGCGAAGAAAATCTTCCCGGGCAAGCGAAATAACCTTGACGTATTGTGTGAACGTTACGGCATTGATAACTCACACCGTACGCTCCACGGGGCATTGCTCGATGCGGAGATTCTAGCCGACGTTTACCTACTTATGACCGGTGGACAAACAAGTCTAGAATTCAATGCCAACAAGAGCGATGGTGACACAGAAGGCATTCGTCGTGTTGAAGGAAGAAAAGCGCTAAAGGTTTTGCGTGCAACTGCCGATGAAGTAGAAGCGCACCAGAAGAGACTAGAACTGGTGAACGATAGTATTTGGCAGTAATAGGGAGAGACTATGTTGAGGGCTTTGTCCGTCGCTATTTTAGCGTTCTGGAGTTGTTTCGCTTTTGCAAATGAGTCCGTCATGTCTTTGTTAGATAACCGTTTTCGTGTCGATCCAAGCATCGAGCAGATTACCTTTTTGGTTTATCGTGAACAAAGTTCTCAACCAGTTGTGTTAGTTCGCCCTGATGGTAAAAAATACTATTCATGGGGTGAGTATGACAATGTTCGTTGGTATCAAGAACCCTCTCTAGACATCATTTCTATTGATAAACCGATGTCCGGTCCTTGGCAGGCCGTCGGTAAAGTCACACCTAAAAACAACATCCGCTTAATCTCACACCTAAAGCTCACTACAGACACTTTTCCAAATCGTTTATATCAAAGTGAGGCGCTTAAGTTTACGGCTCGCCTGACTTCCGATGATAAGTTATTGGCTTTGCGTGATTTCTTAGACCGCGTCAATTTGCGCGTGACACTGACCAAATATGTGGAAAATGAAGATGAGTTGATTAAAGAGGCTCGCCCTGTACCTATTGTCATCGGTGAGTTTGCCGATGATGGACATAACCTTGATGAAAAAGCCGCAGATGGTGTGTTTACCGTGCAGTTACCCATTGATGTTGCTCCCGGAAAATATCGAGCGCGCATTACCTCTGGCAACGGCGTATTTTTGCGTGCACAAGAACAAATCGTTCTTGTCTATCCAACACCCGTTTCCAAGACTTTTATTCAATCCCGTGATGCGAACAAAGCCCATCAACTCGTCGTGCGGGGGGAGCAAGGCATGGTTCTGCCGGGGTCACTCGCGGTAAGTGTTGAGCAAATTGCACCTGATGGCTTTACTACTTTTAGTCAGGGGGTGGTTAGTGCGGATGGCTTGAGCACGACCCTAACGATGGATAACGATCCTGAGATAGGAAAGTACTCATGGAAAGGTGGGATCTTCGCGACGGATTTTGCTACTGAGAGAGCGTTAGTATTTCCTATTAACGAGCAGTCGTTTAGCGTGGTAGAAGAAGTTGATATAGAAGCCGCACGTTTGGCGAAAGAGGTCGAGCTAGAGCAACAACGTAAGATTAAGCTCGAAAAGCAATTGATTGCCCAGCGGGAAGCCGATCGTAAGCGCAGCATGATAATTATTGCCGTAGGCAACGTGATTGCCATAATCTTGGGGTTAATTGTTTGGTTTGTGTGGCGTAAACTGAAAGCGAAACGAGATGCAATGCCAGAAATGCAGCTGGAAGTACCTAAGAAGTAGGGTGAAAGAAATATTAGAAAACGGAGCTGATTAGCTCCGTTTGTTGGTTAAATACTTTGTTCAATCTAGCGAGACTAAGAGTCTGCTATCAGTGCGCTAGGGCGTTTGTTTCTTCATCCTATACAGAATGCTTGGCAAGCAGGCTTTGGTCCGTGTTCTCAATCGCTTAGCTGTTCCTTTCAGTATCTATGCTACACTCACGCCATCAGCTATATGAATGACTTCTCATTTGTTTACCTGAGGGCAGCAATCGGGCTGCCATATTCTTATTAAAGGCATAAAAATGAGCAAATTAAGTTCAGCTGAACGTAAAGCACGCGACAACGAACGTTTCTCTCAACGCGTGAGTGAACGCCGTGAAAAAGGTGAAGATGTCGTCGCGTATGCATTGGCGAATAAAAAAGCGGTTAAGTTCTTAACTAAGTCAGAAAAGAAAGCATTGAACGAACGTAAAGCGATGCTTCAAGAAGAACTTAAGCTGAAAGAGCAGGAAGAACTACGCAGAATTGAGCAGTCGTTTATTGTTGAAGAAGATAACGAAGAATAAACGCTTCTTTGCTAACAGCGTGTTGTGCGTAGCAGAGATTCAATAAAAAACGGGAGCCTCGGCTCCCGTTTTGTTTTCTTATTTATCGTTTAAGCCATCATTCGCTCAAGCGACGTTTTCCATCTGAGGGTACAGTGGCTTTGCGGCCAATAGCTCCGGTTCAAAGTCATCCACGTTAATAGTATCTAGACGATGCTGCTCAGCCTCTCTTAACAGCTCCGCTTCTTCTTGCGTGATCACGCCTTGCTCTAGACCTTCTTGAGCAATCATATCTAAATTCATAAATGGACGGCGTTTACCTTGTGCTTTACATACTTTGTCGAACACAGGCTCAGCTTGAAGAATCACAGACAGTGCAAGCTCAATCTTACCGGCAGCATTGTGTTCCGTTGGTTCTAGGTATTGACCACGACCAATGCGTGAACGTGTTGCACTTGGTGTTTGTAGAATACGAGCGACTTTGCTGTCTAGCTTATCGCTTGGCGCTTTGCGTACACGACCGAATGGCATGATTAACACGCGCAGTGCACGACCAATCACTTTGTTCGGGAAGTTCGCTAGGAACTCATCAATCGCGGCTTCAGTCTGCTTCAAGCTGTCTTGCAAGCCCCAATGCACTAATGGTAAATCTTCTACAGGGCGGCCATCCTGTTCGAAGCGTTTCAGTGTTGCAGAACTTAGGTATAGCTGACTTAGAATGTCACCGAGGCGCGCTGACAGGCGCTCTTTACGTTTCAACGAACCACCCAATACCGCCATTGAGATATCCGATAGCAGAGCAAGGTTCGCGCTGTAACGGTTCAATTGTTGGTAGTAGCGCTTGGTTGAGTCTTTAGTTGGTGATGTTGAACCCAGACCATCACTTAGACCAAACCAGATGCTGCGAACTAGGTTACTCATGGTGAAGCTCACGTGACCCGCTAGTGCTTTGTCGAACTTCTCAACTGCATCGCCAGCGTCAGAATATGCTGCGTTCATCTCTTCAAGAACGTAAGGGTGACAACGAATCGCGCCCTGACCGAAGATGATCATTGAACGAGTTAGGATGTTGGCACCTTCTACCGTTACCGCGATTGGTGCACCTTGGTAACCACGCGCTAGGAAGTTAGAAGGACCCATACAGATACCTTTACCGCCTACGATATCCATCGCGTCGATGATGCTCTGTTGACCACGGTGCGTACAGTGGTACTTCACGATAGCCGAGATAACCGAAGGTTTTTCACCTAGGTCGATACCTGCCACGGTCAGGTTGCTTGCTGCATCCATCACGTAGGCGTTACCACCTAGACGTGCTAATGGCTCTTCAACGCCTTCCATGTGACCGATAGGCTGTTTGAACTGACGACGAATGCGTGAGTAAGCGCCTGTTGCCATAGCCGCTGTCTTGATGCCACCCGTTGAGTTTGAAGGTAGCGTGATACCACGGCCAACTGACAGACACTCAACCAGCATACGCCAGCCTTGGCCTGCCATTTTTTCACCACCGATGATGAAGTCCATCGGTACGAAGATGTCCTTACCGCGAGTTGGACCATTTTGGAATGGTACGTTAAGCGGGAAGTGACGGTTACCAATCTCAACGCCTTTAAGGTCAGTTGGGATTAGAGCACAAGTGATACCAAGATCTTCTTGATCACCAAGCAGGCCCTCTGGGTCGCGCAGTTTGAATGCAAGACCAAGTACCGTTGCGACAGGTGCTAGAGTGATGTAACGCTTGTTCCAAGTGAGGCGCATGCCAAGGACTTCTTCACCTTGCCATTCGCCTTTACATACCACGCCGTAATCTGGGATAGACCCCGCATCGGAACCTGCTTCTGGGCTAGTCAGTGCGAAACATGGGATTTCTTTACCTTCTGCTAGGCGAGGTAGGTAGTAATCTTTTTGTTCTTCAGTACCGTAGTGTTGCAGTAGCTCACCTGGGCCTAATGAGTTAGGTACACCAACGGTTGACGACAGCACGCCAGAAACGCCTGTCAGTTTTTGCAGCACCAAAGATTGCGCGTACGCTGAGAATTCTAGGCCACCGTATTTCTTCTTGATGATCATGGCGAAGAATTTGTTGTCTTTCAGGTATTGCCACACTTCTGGTGGTAGGTCGGCCAATTCGTGAGTGACTTGGTAATCACTTACCATGGCACACACTTCATTTACTGGACCATCTAGGAATGCTTGCTCTTCTTTGCTCAGCTTAGGTGCTTTGATGGCGTGTAGTTTTTGCCATTCAGGCTTACCTTTGAATAGCTCGGCTTCCCACCATACTGTACCTGCATCCAATGCTTCTTTCTCGGTTTGAGACATAGCAGGTAGGACTTTCTTAAACATGACGAGCGCTTTACGGCTGATCAGTGATTGGCGAATTCCTGATACGGCGAATACCGCAACAGCAAGTACATAAAGAGCCCAGCCAATTACACCAGCTGAGTCTGCGATCGTCAGTGCTAGCATGGCAGCAGTTAGTAGGCTGACGGATTTCACGAGAGACATTCTGTGGTAGAGCGTAACGCCTAACACAACTGTCATCGCTAAGATTGAGAGCAAGATGTCCATATGTTTTTTCCTTTTCAGACTTTATTTATGTTGTACGTCTGTATTTTGGTAAGAGGTCTAACCAGTTCTATAAGTGTAATCAAAATATTAAATAAATGTAAAACACAAGATTGAGTAAAAAGTGATCTATGTAGAGTTAAAATTCTAAAGTTGGGAGGTGAGTGATGATTTCGTAAGCAAGTTAACAAGTTTATTATCGTGATGAATCCAAATCTGTTGGTTCGCTATCGACACTAATTCTCGTTTGTGGGTAAACTCAGAGTAATGAACTGTCCGGTGTGAATTTCACATCAGAACAATTTGCCAAGCGAGAGGCTCAACCTTATGGCTGTGGCCGAGATAATAAAGAGAACATCATATGTACCAAGATCTGATTAGAAGTGAATTAAACGAAGCTGCTGAAGTTCTGAATAAGTTTTTAAGCGATGACCACAACATCGCGCAAATTGAAGCGGCAGCGAAAATGATTGCTGACTCATTCAAGCAAGATGGTAAAGTGTTGTCGTGTGGTAACGGTGGTTCTCACTGTGACTCTATGCACTTTGCAGAAGAGCTAACAGGTCGTTACCGTGAAAACCGCCCAGGTTACGCTGGTATCGCTATTTCAGATCCAAGCCACCTTTCTTGTGTAAGTAACGACTTTGGCTATGATTTCGTATTCTCTCGTTACGTAGAAGCCGTTGGTCGCAAGGGTGACGTTCTGTTTGGTTTGTCGACTTCTGGCAACTCAGGCAACATCTTGAAAGCAATTGAAGCGGCGCAAGCGAAAGGCATGAAGACGATTGCGCTAACGGGTAAAGATGGCGGTAAGATGGCTGGTCTTGCTGATATCGAGATCCGTGTACCACACTTTGGCTACGCAGACCGCATTCAAGAAGTGCACATTAAGATCATTCACATCATCATTCAGTTGATTGAAAAAGAGATGGAATAAGATTTACAACTAAACCGAATGCTGGCTTAGTTGTGTTTTAAGGTAAGGAGTTCGTTAAACCATGTGTGAATTGCTCGGCATGAGCGCAAATGTTCCAACAGATATTTGTTTCAGTTTTACAGGGTTGATGCAGCGCGGTGGTCGAACGGGCCCGCATCGTGATGGTTGGGGAATTACTTTCTATGAAGGAAAGGGGTTTCGTAACTTCAAAGATCCAAACCCAAGTTGTGACTCTAAGATTGCTGAATTAGTGCAAAACTACCCGATTAAAAGTCGTGCGGTGATTAGTCATATTCGTCAAGCCAACCGCGGTGGTGTGAATCTCGAGAATACCCATCCGTTTACGCGAGAGCTTTGGGGACGTTACTGGACGTTTGCACACAATGGTCAACTGACTGATTATCAGGATTTGCACACAGGACGTCATCGTCCGGTTGGGCAAACGGACAGTGAAATGGCATTTTGCTGGCTGCTAAAACAGATGGAAGATAAGTACCCTGAACCTCCTCAAGATATGGAAGCGGTCTTTATCTACGTAGCTGAATGTTGCGATAAGCTGAAAGAGAAGGGCGTATTTAACATGCTACTTAGCGACGGTGAGTTTGTGATGACTTACTGTACCAACCATTTGTACTGGATCACGCGTCGTGCACCATTTGGCAAGGCAGCGCTGTTGGATGAAGATGTTGAGATTAACTTCCAAGAAGAGACGACGCCAAACGATGTGGTTTCTGTGATTGCGACTCAGCCGTTAACGGGTAATGAGACATGGCATCGCATGAAGCCGGGCGAGTACGGTTTGTTCCATGTTGGTGAATTGGTGCTGAATAACGCTGAAGCGTTAGCGGATGTGCCGTTTGCCGCGCCGAAGCCGGGTAACCAAGCACCGACAGAACCGTTGGAGTGATGGTTTTCTCGCAGTAGAGCATTCGAATAAAACAAAAGGCAGCTTGATGGCTGCCCTTTTGCGTTTGGTGTTTGGAATTAAGAGTTACTCGTCGGCGTAGCCGTGTTCACCAAGCTCAAAACCATCAAGATACGCTTTACCATCTCTCATCGTTAGCCTTTCATCTGCTAGCCATTTAGTGACCATTGGGTAGATCTTGTGTTCTTGAGTCTGAACGCGTGCAGCGAGTGCATCGGCATCGTCGTCTTCAAATACTGGTACTTTGGCTTGCAGTACCACAGGGCCACCATCTAACTCTTCCGTGACAAAGTGTACGCTAGTGCCATGCTCTTTATCGCCTGCATCAATCGCGCGCTGGTGGGTGTGTAAACCCGGATACTTAGGCAATAGAGAAGGGTGGATGTTGATCATCTTACCCAGATAATGGGAAACAAACGCGCCACTGAGAATACGCATGTAACCGGCAAGCACAATCACGTCCGGTTGGTATTCATCGATTTGTTTCATCAGTTCAGCATCAAAGTCTTCACGTGATTCGAATGCTTTTGGATCGACAAAATGACCCTTCACATCAAACTGTTTTGCACGCTCTAAACCATAAGCATCAGCTTTGTTGGAGAACACCGCCGCAACTTGTGCATTTGGCATACTGTCTTCGCAAGCTTCCAAGATGGCTTGAAGGTTACTGCCGTTACCCGAAATGAGGACCACTATGTTTTTCATGATGTTGAGACTGCCTTGCTACTGTAGGTTTGAAGTGCGTATCCGCTAAATTACCTACTATTAGAATGGTTTTCGATGTTCCAGATAGCAGAATGAGGACATAGCGTCCTCATTCATATCTTTATTTAGCACAACTCACAAGTTATTGGATTTCAACTTGCTCTTCATTGGCTTCTGCTTGAGCGATTTCACCAATCACCCATGCGTTTTCGCCTTCTTCTTTAAGAAGTGCAACCGCCGCGTCTGCTTGGTCTTTAGGTAGTGCTACGATTAGACCAACACCACAGTTGAACGTACGGTACATTTCGTGCGTTTCAACGTTGCCTTTCTCTTGTAGCCATTTGAAGATGATTGGCCATTCCCAGCTGTTACCGTTGATCACGGCTTTCGTGCCTTCAGGCAGTACGCGTGGGATGTTTTCCCAGAAGCCACCACCTGTAATGTGAGAAATCGCGTGGATGTCGTGCTTCTCAATCATCTTAAGTGCTGATTTGATGTAAATCTTCGTTGGTTCTAGTAGGTGCTCACCGATAGTGCGACCTGCTAGCTCTTCGTTCTTATCTGCGCCAGAAACTTCAAGGATCTTACGGATAAGAGAGTAACCGTTTGAGTGTGGACCGCTTGAGCCAACCGCGATAAGTGCATCGCCTGCTGCTACTTTGGTGCCGTCAATTACGTCTTCTTTTTCTACTACGCCAACACAGAAGCCAGCAACGTCGTAGTCTTCGCCTTCGTACATGCCCGGCATTTCAGCGGTTTCACCACCGATAAGTGCACAGCCTGCTTGAACACAGCCATCAGCAATGCCAGAAACCACGTCTGCCGCTGTGTCTACGTCTAGTTTGCCTGTTGCGTAGTAGTCTAGGAAGAATAGAGGCTCAGCACCTTGAACGATTAGGTCGTTTACACACATTGCCACTAGGTCAACGCCGATAGTGTCGTGCTTGTTCATATCCAGCGCTAGGCGAAGTTTTGTACCTACACCGTCCGTACCAGAAACCAGTACAGGTTGTTTGTATTTCGTCGGTAATTCACACAATGCGCCAAAACCGCCGATACCACCCATCACTTCAGGGCGACGAGTACGCTTAACCGCACCTTTAATACGATCTACAAGCGCGTTGCCTGCATCAATATCTACACCAGCGTCTTTATAGCTAAGAGAAGAGTTGTTACCACTCACAGGGAAGTCCTCGGTTTTTAAGTTGGATATGAAAACGGCGCTATTCTACCAGTGGTTAAATACAGATAGCAAACGTTTGCGTCGGTTTTTTTCTTTAGTGATCTATCCTGATATCCCTGCAAAAATCATGTATAATCTGAAGGTTTGTTTAAATATTGCCAAAAAAGCCGGAGATGGAAATGAAAGTTGTTGAAGTTAAACACCCTCTAGTAAAACACAAAATTGGTCTAATGCGAGAAGGTGACATCAGCACAAAGCGTTTTCGTGAGTTAGCGACAGAAGTCGGTAGCCTACTTACTTACGAAGCGACTGCAGACTTTGAAACAGAGAAAGTAACCATTGAAGGTTGGAATGGTCCTGTAGAAGTTGATCAAATCAAGGGTAAAAAAGTAACTGTAGTGCCAATCCTGCGTGCAGGTCTAGGTATGATGGATGGCGTTCTTGAGCACATGCCAAGCGCACGTATCAGTGTTGTAGGTATCTACCGTGATGAAGAAACACTTGAGCCAGTACCATACTTTAACAAGCTTGCTTCTAACATCGATGAGCGTATCGCTCTAGTTGTTGACCCAATGCTTGCAACAGGTGGTTCTATGATCGCAACAATCGATCTTCTAAAAGAGAAAGGTTGTCAGGCAATCAAAGTTCTTGTTCTTGTAGCGGCTCCTGAAGGTATCGAAGCACTAGAGAAAGCGCACCCAGACGTAGAGCTATACACAGCAGCAATCGATGAGAAGCTAAACGACAAAGGCTACATCGTTCCTGGTCTTGGTGATGCTGGTGATAAGATCTTCGGTACTAAATAATCTGAGCCTAATGCTAGATTATTACTGAATTGAAAAAACAAAGGCTTGGTGAAAACCAAGCCTTTTTTGTATCTGTTATATAGAAGCTAGCTACGAGATACGAGAGTAGGAAGGGCGACTTAAATCGATTAAACCGCCCTGCAAATTACTTCGCGTTCTCTTCTTCCATTTGTGCGTTATCCACCACGTGGTTTTCACCAAGGTCGTGTGGTAGCACTAGGTTAAGAATGATAGCCACGATACCACATAGGCTTACACCTTGTAGGCTGAACTCGCCAATACCGAAAGCCATGCCACCGATACCAAATACTAGCGTTACCGCAACGATCACTAGGTTACGAGACTTGTGCAGATCAACATTGTTCTTGATAAGCGTGTTTAGACCTACTGTCGCGATAGAACCGAAAAGTAGAATCATGATACCGCCCATGACCGGAACAGGGATCGTTTGTAGAATGGCTCCGAGCTTACCAACTAAGGCAAGTACGATTGCCGTGATTGCCGCCCATGTCATGATCACTGGGTTGAATGCTTTCGTTAGCATTACCGCACCCGTAACTTCACTGTAAGTGGTGTTTGGTGGTGCGCCAACCATAGATGCGGCAATTGTTGCTACCCCGTCACCTGCGATGGTGCGGTGCAGACCCGGTTTCTTGAGGTAGTTTTTACCGGTTACGTTTGAAATCGCTAGCATGTCACCCACGTGCTCTACTGCTGGAGCGATAGCCACTGGGATCATGAATAAGATCGCATTGATGTTGAACTCTGGTGCGGTGAAGTTTGGCATTGCTAGCCACGCAGCTTGAGCGACAGGAGTGAAATCCACAACGCCATAGAATAGAGAAACAGAGTAACCTGCCAAGATACCGCCAACGATAGGAACCAGTTTTAGGAAACCTTTCGCAAATACACTCAGTGCTATCGTTGTTAGCAGCGATACTGCTGAGATAATCACGGCGGCATCACCGTTGATCAGCTGAATTGCACCATCACCTGTTTTGCCTACTGCCATGTTTACTGCCGTTGGTGCTAGACCTAGGCCGATCACCATGATTACAGGGCCAACAACCACTGGCGGAAGAATTTTATGAATAAAGCCAACACCGCGGACTTTGATCATTGCACCAAGGCCGACGTAAACCAAACCTGCTGCCATTAAGCCACCCATCGTTGCACCGATACCCCAAGTTTGGATACCAAACATGATAGGTGCAATAAACGCGAAAGAAGAGGCAAGGAAGATTGGGACAGAACGTTTAGTAATTAGTTGGAAAAGAAGAGTACCGACACCAGCACCAAACAGAGCGACGTTTGGATCTAGGCCAGTAAGAAGTGGTACCAGTACGAGAGCACCAAAAGCGACAAAGAGCATCTGAGCGCCTTGTAACGCATTTTTCATAATAATTCCCTATTCAAAGATACGCAGACAAATCCGGCGAATCTTATCATCTAGCAATCGATTGCAATGTTGTCTAGATCAAACTTTTGTATGGATTTATAAGGTCAGCGAATAGTTTATATCGGTTTTACGTAATAAGTTGGTCAGAATATCGACAACATACTCAGTACCCTTCTTGCTCAAGGTTTGATAGTTGCTTATCATGCGAGTTCTTGTTTAGAGGATTATGAAAACTATGCGCTATTTAGCTCTCCTACTGATAGGTTGGTTGTCCCTGCCTGTGCATGCTCTTACTCAGGTAGATGTCTACCGTGCAGAAGTTGCTATAGACAGTAATCAGAAAGATGGTGAGTCTCTTGCTCGTCAACAAGGAATGAAAGATGTCATCGTCAGAGCGACGGGCAGTCAATCTTCTATTAACAATCTAGTTATCCAAAAAGCGGTAGGCTCGAGCGCTCGCTATATCTCTCAGCTAAGTTATGGCCAACTTGATGGGCAAACAAGCCTTAAGATGTTGTTTAATAGTAGCCAAGTTCGCTCACTACTTACTCAAGCCCAACTTCCTTTATGGTCCCCAAACCGAGCAAATATCTTAGTGTGGATGGTGGAAGAGCAGGGCTACGATCGTACGATTACGTGGGAACATTCAGACTCAGTGAACGCGGTAGCTCTTCGTAAAGCAGCGGAGGTTCGTGGTCTACCTATTACTATGCCTGTGGG
This sequence comes from Vibrio sp. D401a, assembly GCF_030248515.1. Lineage (NCBI taxonomy): Bacteria > Pseudomonadati > Pseudomonadota > Gammaproteobacteria > Vibrionales > Vibrionaceae > Vibrio > Vibrio sp. D401a. Next base: position 100,464 of record NZ_JAHGAI010000070.1, read on the forward strand.
TGATTTTGATGACGTGACTGGTGTGAACGTCTCAGATCTTTGGGGTGACTTTGTCGGACCAATCAGCCAAGCAAGTCAACGCTATCCTGTAGATGCGGTACTGGTTATGCGTGTTCAAGGCGATAAGATTCGTTGGACGCTGTACGATCAATCGCCAGCTCAGCTATCTGAATCAAAACAATCGCCACGTAGTGGATCTGCATCTGGTGCAAATGGGATTCCTGCGATGGTCGGTGGAATTGCTGATTACTATGCGAAGAAGAGTGCGGTTGTGGTTTCAAGCAAGTCCTCTAAAGCAATTGATGTGAAGGTGTTGAATGTAGAGTCAGCGATGGACTTCTTCGATCTAGAGAATGCCTTAACCAAACTGAATTCGGTAGCAGGTACGGAAATCAAGCGTGTGCAAGGAAACCAAGTAACGTTAACGATTCACCTGTTAGCCTCTCAACAAGCGTTTGAGCAAGAAGCGTCTTCAATTCGCCCGTTAGTGATAACAGAAGAACCAATGGTGAGTATGGAAGAAGCTACACCAGTACAACTGCCTGAAGAGCCTGCTCAACCAGCACAATTGCCAGTGGAGACGCAAGAAGGTCAAGCTGCAGATGTGGTGGAGCTAGATACTGCTAATGAGGTAACTCAACCAGAGCAACCAGTCATCGTTCAGCCAGCACCAGTGCAGTATGATTTGATTTATAAATGGAACGCGCCTGTTCGTACGCAAGCAGAGCCCGAAGAGCAAGAGTCAGAAATTGCACCAGTACTAGAAACTGATGTGGTGGAAGACTTAAGCTAAGCTCTACGTTCACCCAAAGCTGAATACAAAAAGAGTCGCCCAGTGCGACTCTTTTTTATTGTTTATTTTTCATTGCTGAGGATGCAACGAGAGAGCTTGAGCTTCAAAGCGAGCTACTTATGGAATTTAGCTTTCTCTTCCTTCTCAACTTGAGATAGGCGTTTTAGTTTCAAGCCTAATTCTTTGCCACGTGCTCGTGCAAATAAGATGTTACCAGCGAAACCTAACGAAGTGAGCATTAACTCTACGGCAGCTAGCCATCGTTCGCCATCATCCACATATAAAATAGTGAGTGCATGGAGAAAGTAGAGCATTAATACAAAGTTAGCCCACGCGTGCGTATAAGGCTTACCTGCAAGAATACCCGGAAGCGGCAGGAGCAGAGGAATACACCACGCAACTGCCAGTGTTGTGCTGCTTAGATGAGGGTGAGGGGAAAGTGCTAATTGCCAAATCGCGGCCCAACCTAACAACGCCAAATTGCCGAATAGCGCCATGTAGCGATAGGTTTGGGTTCGTGTGCTGAGAGGTGGTTGGTCAATAATGTCAGACATCGATTTACTTATCCTTGAGCTTACTGACTTCCTTTGAGCTTTTGTGCTGCGGTCGCCAGTCGTTTTCCTAATTGTTGTGCGAGACGAATCTCTTCTGCTGTAAGACTTGGTTCGTGTCCTACACTGCTTGCCCCGTAAGGCGTTCCACCGGATTGCGTGGTGTGCAGTTCAGGCTCTGAGTAAGGGATACCTAACACCATCATGCCATGATGCAAAAGAGGGGTCATCATGCTTTGTAGAGTCGTCTCTTGACCACCGTGCATTGAAGATGATGAGGTAAACACACAGGCTGGCTTATCGATAAGGTCCCCATTCACCCACAAAGGTGTCGTTTGATCCCAAAAGTGCTTAAGCGGCGCTGCCATATTACCAAACCAGACTGGGCTACCAAACGCGAGGCCATCGCAATGCTTCAGTTCATCTAGAGTAACAATTGGATCAGAAGGGGTATGTGAGTGAGGTGACAATTCTTCAACTGTACGCAAAATCGCTTCGCAATGAGGAGTCGATTCGACCCCTCTTGCTATCTGTCTTGCCAGCTGTTTTGTTGAGCCATGACGGCTGAAATACAAAATGAGGATCTGGCAATCCATTTATAGAATTTCCAACACTTGCTCTGGTGGACGACCGATCTTCGCTTTACCGTTGGCAACCACTACAGGGCGCTCAAACAGTTTAGGATTTTGCGCCATCGCTTCGAAAAGCTGCTCATCTGAGACTGATGCCTCACCTAACGCAAGCTCTTTGTAAATGTCTTCTTTTGTGCGCATCATCTCGCGTACAGAAGAGAAACCAAGTTGAACGTAAAGTGCTTTCAGTTGTTCAACATTAAGCGGTGTATCAAGGTATTTGACCACTTCCGGTGTCACACCATTTTGCTCTAGCAGTTCTAGAGTTTGACGGCTCTTTGAGCAACGAGGGTTGTGATAAATCACGACTGACATGGTTTTCTCCATTTCGTTATTGTAATGCCATGAATCGATCTCTTTGGATCATCAGTTGGTCGATACGTGCGTCGTATCGAGCTTGTTTCAAACTTCCCAGTTCGGCAATTTTACTTGCTTCACTATAATATTGAATTGCTTTGTTCCAATTCGCGCGCAATGCAAGAATTTCTGCACGCGAAGCTAAATCTTCATCGCTGTTCCCTAAGGCAATGTTACCTTTGGAGAGCAGGTGCCAACCATTGGTATCTTCTGGGTTATCATGTGTATAGCGCTGCAGTATTTTAATTGCTTCTTTGTCTTTACCTGCTTCAAGCAAAGCGTTTGCATAGTTGATGGTGAGAACTTTATTGTGCGGCGATCGTTTTAGCGCTTTTGATAACATATCAATCGCTTTTTCTGGGTGCTTCTGAGCAATATATAAATCGGTCATCGCATCAAGATAAAAAGGGTTAGATGGGTCTTGCTTGAGTAATTTGTTAAGCAATACTTCGGCTTTGTCTAAGCGCTTATTATCTAGGTGGACAAGCGCTTTTCCATATTCAAATGTAGGAATCAAATCTGCCGTTGCTTTCTTCTGTGTACGTTCAAACCATCCCATAGCAGCTTCGCCGTCTATACCCGCGTGGCGAGCCACAATGCGTGCTCTAGTAAGATGATAATCGAGCGATGGCATAACTCGCATTGGAGGGTAGGCTTGTGCTCGAGCCCTAGAGTCGGTGATTCGGTCTTCAGGTAATGGGTGAGTTAGTAACATCGGTGGTGGTTTACTTGCATAGCGATACTCATCTGCAAGTCGACCAAAAAAACGTGGCATTGCTTGGACGTCAAACCCAGCTTTCGCCAGCGTTGAGATTCCGAAACGATCTGCTTCTTTCTCGTTAGAGCGCGTGTAGTTTATCTGGCTCTGCATATTCCCTGCGGTAGCTGCGGTAATCGCTGCCATACCTGCTTCTGGCGCTGCAATCGCAATGAGCAGTGCACCTGCCAAAGCAGCTAGCGTTGCTGGAGAGCGTCGAGCTTGTTCTTCCATGCTTCGTGCAAGGTGACGTTGTGTTACGTGCGCAATCTCGTGAGCAACCACCGATGCGAGCTCACTCTCCGTTCGAGCGTGTAAAAATAGCCCTGAGTGCAGGGCAACGTAACCACCAAAGAAGGCAAAAGCGTTGATATTGCGATCACGGATCATGAAAAAGTGGAACGGTGTTTTTACATCATTCGCATTAGCGACCAGTCGGTGTCCTAGCGTATCAATATACTCGTTGATCACAGGATCACTAACGATCGGACTGCTGGCTCTAAGCATACGCATGTAAGCGTCACCATAAATCAACTCTTGATCTATCGTCAGAGTGCCACCGGCTGCGGTACCAATATCAGGGAGGTCGAGACTATTGGCGTAAATAGGCGTTGGTGTACTTAATACAGCAGCAAGGCATAAACAAACTAGCGAGCGAGTGCGTTTTAACATACGGTTTAAAGATTCTCCAAAATACCGAAACATGGGTTGGAAGCTGAGTTCCTCTCTGCAACGCCACCATGTTTTATGGTCATCCGTGTCGGATGAATATGCTAGCAATAAGACCGAAGATAAACGAATTGGTTTCGTAAATTGTCACACACATAACTTTTAATTGTTAATTAGAAGTCATTGTCGTTTAGGCTTAAATCACTAGCACCAGCTCAAAAAGCCGTTACAATACAACCCTATCATAAGTGCAGAGCAATACAATGGAATCCATGTTACTTGATTTGCGTGAGCAACGCTGCCCTATGGCGCTGTTACTTGCTAAACGTCACGCTGCTGAAGTATTTCAGGGAGAATCTTCCCAGTATCAACAGCTTGTGATTCAAGTTGTGGATAATAGCTCTAAACGAGACATAGTGACGTATTTACGCAATCAAGGGTATGAAGTGCAGTGTCACGCATTACCAGAGTACTTCACTTTGACCGTATTTAATAAGGAATCATCATAAGATGCTTGAGATGATAAGTCGTTGGTATAAGAGACGTTTTTCAGACCCACATGCCGTGAGCCTAGTCGCGATTTTATTGTTCGGCTTTATCACTATTTATTTTTTCGGGCACTTAATTGCACCATTACTGGTTGCGATCGTTCTTGCATATCTTCTTGAATGGCCTGTCACACAAATGTGCCGTTTTGGTATTCCGCGAACCTTTTCAGTTATCACGGTGATACTTGTCTTTATCGGCTTGATGCTCATTGCGGTTTTCGGATTGGTACCGACTATTTGGACTCAGGTTGGTAACCTAATCAATGATATTCCGAACATGTATACAGGGTTGCAGAAGTTCATCTCCACATTACCGGAGCGTTACCCAGAGCTAGCAAACTTGCAAATTGTTGAGACGGTTGTAACCAACGCTAAAAACCAAGCAATCGGCTTAGGTGAAAGTGTTGTGAAGGGCTCACTTGCGTCACTTGTGAGCATTGCAACCTTAGCGGTTTACTTGATCCTTGTACCTCTATTAGTTTTCTTCTTGTTAAAAGACAAAGAAGAGATGATGAGTATGGCCAGTGGCATCCTGCCAAAGAATCGCAAGTTGGCGAATAAAGTCTGGCACGAGATGAATGAACAGATCTCGAATTACATTCGCGGTAAAGTGCTAGAAATTCTTATCGTCGGTGGAGTGAGCTACGTTACGTTTGCGGTTTTAGACCTGCGTTATTCTGCATTGTTAGCGGTAGCGGTTGGGCTATCGGTTCTGATCCCATACATCGGTGCGGCAGCAGTCACTGTGCCCGTTGCGATTGTTGGTTTGTTCCAGTGGGGATTATCTCCACAGTTTTACTGGTTGCTGGTGGCGTACGGTATTATTCAGGCGCTTGATGGCAACGTTTTAGTACCGGTACTATTCTCCGAAGCAGTGAACCTTCACCCAGTAGCAATTATTGTTGCGGTATTGGTGTTTGGAGGTTTATGGGGCTTCTGGGGCGTATTCTTTGCAATTCCGTTGGCGACACTTGTCAAAGCTGTGTGGAATGCACTGCCAAGTACAGAAGAAAGCGAACCAATACAAGAATAGAAATCGAATCCAATAAAAAGCCCAGCGACTGCTGGGCTTTTTGATGTTTGATTGAAAGCTAGGCTTACGCGTTTTCTTTCAAGTAGTTCACAACCACTTCGTGATGGTCTTTGGTTTTGAACTTGTTGAACACGTGTTCAATCACACCTTCCTCGTTGATTAGGAAGCTAATGCGGTGAAGACCATCGTAGACTTTACCCATGAACTTTTTCTCGCCCCACACACCGAACTGGTCAGCAGCTGCATGGTCTTCGTCAGACAGTAGTGTGAAGTTTAGTTCGTCACGTTCGATGAATTTACCAAGTCGTTTCACTGGGTCGATACTTACGCCCAATACTACAACGTTGTGTGCGTCTAGCTCTGCTTTTACATCACGCAGACCTTTTGCCTGAGTGGTACAGCCCGGTGTCATCGCTTTCGGGTAGAAGTAAAACAGAACTTTCTTACCTTTAAAATCATCGAGAGTAACAGTGTTACCGTCTTGGTCGAGCAAAGAGAAGGCTGGCGCTGGCGTGCCTGCTGTCAGCGTATTCATTGTTATGTCCTTTACTTATTTATAGATTGTTTTTTATGAAATTCAGAGAACCTTGTACGTTGAGCGTATTACAAAGTTCATCGAAATCTTCTTGAAGCTGCATAAGGTTACAGTCGGCTTGGACAGACGCTGTAATTGCAATATGGAATTGGTCAGCATCTAGTTGAACTTTAGACTTACTAATAGTTTGAGCGCTTAGTGAGTTAAGACCAATGTTCTGATCGGCAAAAAACTGGGTGAACTTTTCCGTCAAACCCATTCGGTCTTCTGATTCGATGAAGACCTCAAGATCATATGAGTTGTCTAATAACTCATGTGCGGATGTTCGCTTCATGATAGTGATAAGGTCATGCTCTTGCCCGAGTAGAGGTAATTGCGTTTCGACTCGAGTGATATTGTTGGTGTTGCCTGTCAACAGCATGATCAATGTAAATTCATTACCAAAGATAGCGATTCGGCTATCAGCGATGTTACAGCCAGCTTGTGTGACCAGTTTGACTACTTGATTACAAATGCCTGGGCGATCCGTTCCAACTGCTGTAAGTACCAGATGTTGCGTCATATATGAGCTTCTTGTCCTTTCTTCAATAGAGTGATGTTAGCACAGATAAGCATTAGAAATGTCGAGTTGGTTCCTTTTTTAGGCGCGACTGTTTGCTTTGTAAGCGAAATATTATCGTCTACTTTCTGGACGAGATAATTTCACTTAACTCTGACGTGACGAAGAAAACTGCGAGTATATTCCGCGGGCTAAATAGGTGCCGATCCCATAGGGGATAAAGGCTGCAACGATTATCGTTGAAGCTCGAGAATTGAGCGAATCCCCAGAGTTGAGCAAAAGAATCTTGCTAAACCTCTAACAACTGATAATTATTCATTCATTTGTACTTTGTAAGCGTCTATACACACTTGTGTTTGTTAATCGCATTACAGTACCATGCAGAAAGAGTTAAATGAGGGAGATAGACATGTTTTCAGGAAGTATCGTAGCGTTGATCACGCCATTTAAGCCAGATGGTGAAGTAGATTTCGATGGTCTGCAAAAGCTGGTTGAGTATCACGTTGAGGCGGGTACTGACGGTATTGTTGCGGTAGGCACAACGGGAGAGTCTTCGACTCTAACGATTGAAGAGCATGTGAAGGTCGTAAATAAAACGGTAGAGTTTGCCGACGGTCGCATCCCAGTGATTGCTGGCACAGGTGCAAATGCAACTCATGAGGCAGTCACATTCAGTAAGTTACTTGCAGATTCAGGTATTACAGGCTTCTTAAGTGTTACGCCTTATTATAATAAGCCAACTCAAGAAGGTTTGTTCCAACATTACAAAGCGATCTCTGAAGCAAGTGATGTACCTCTAATTTTATACAATGTACCTGGGCGTACAGCGGTAGATTTGTTGCCTGAGACAGTGGCACGCTTGTCAAAGCTTGATAATATCGTCGCATTGAAAGACGCGACGGGTGATTTGAACCGAATTGCACTTCACCGTGAACTTTGTGGCGAAGATTTTATCTTACTAAGTGGTGATGATGCGACTGGCTTAGAGTTTGTGAAGCTGGGCGGTCATGGTGTTATCTCTGTAACGAATAATATCGCTGCGAAAGACATGGCAGATATGTTCCACTTAGCACGAGACAGTAAGTTTGAAGAGGCTGAAGTAATCAACCAGCGTTTGATGACTTTGCACAAGAACTTATTTATCGAATCAAGCCCTATCCCGGTAAAATGGGCAGCCACTAAGCTAGGCTTGATCGGTGACGGCAGTTTGCGTCTTCCTTTGACACCACTTTCTGAAAAGTCGCAGCCGATTTTGGAACAGGCGCTAACAGACGCCGGTATTTACTAGGATTGAAGTATAACTGAGGGCGAGAGCTCTCAGTTTTTAGGAGTATAGATGAAGCTTTCTAGCCAGTTAGTGATGAGTTCACTGGCTGTTTTTGTATTGACTGCCTGTTCAGGTGGTGCCAACCAGCGTCGTCAAGCAAAAGATGACTTCGAATATTTGAATACTGAGTCGTTATCAGAATGGAATATGCCTGCCGATGCTCAGCCTCAGTTTTATCCAAACTATGACATTCCTCAGGGCAATTTTGAGGGTGGCATTGGTAAGGCTGTTGATATTCGTCCCCCACAAGAAGTGCTAGAGCTGATCCCAGGTGCGCGCTTGGAACGTAGCAATGGTGAGGTTACCCTATGGCTACTTCGCAAAGACGAGCTCGATCTTGTTTGGCAAACCGTCCAAAATATGATTTCGACAAATCAGATTCCAGTAGATAAACAGAGCGAAAACCTAATTGAAACGGGTTGGGTGACTTGGAATTCAGCGGATGAAGATATGGAAATCGGCAGTCGCTACGATATTTCTCGTTTTGAAGCTAACAACCGCTTTGGATTTAAAGTTAACTTGGTTGATTGGCGAGAAGGCGAGCAGGTTAAGGAAGTCTCGCGCACTAATCGTGAACGCTACAATGTGTTGATGACCAACTTGGTTACAGCTCGTTACGATCAACAAGTTCGTGAAGACGCACAGAAAAAAGCACAGGAATTAGTAAAACAAATTCCAATTACGATGGGAACCGATCGTAGTGGTCTGCCCGTTATTATCGCTCGTGCACAGTACAACGTATTATGGCAACGATTGCCTGAGTTACTTCCAAAAATTGGCTTCACGATTGAAAGTCGTAGTCAATCACAAGGTACAGTTGAAGCAAGATATGCATCACCTGATGACGCATTTTGGAATGATATTGGTGTGAAACCAATCGATTTAGACGCAGGTAAATATACTTTCCTATTTGGTGACCTAGGAAACCGAACGTCGATTAATGTTACCAATTCGTCGGGCAAGCCTGTCGAAGCAGAGTTTTTGAAGTCTTTAGCTCCAGTTTTAGCTGCAGTCGCGAAGCAATAACTCGGACAAAGAAAAGGGACCTGAAGGTCCCTTATTTATTTCTGTCCACAACGTGCGAATTCAACGAGATTCATCGTTTTCTTTGTTTTGGTCTCCGTAACGTTGTTTATCAAGTTCGTTCAACTTGTCTAAATCGTTCTTACGGCCCTTATCCATCTGACCAAACTTCATTTTTGCGGTGTACTTTAACGCAGCTATATTACCAACCACTATGCTGACCACTATGATGATAATGACCCAAGGGTTGGTTAGTATTTCTATCATAGAGCCTCCGGCAGAGTGATATTGTGAATGAATTTGGTATTGACCTTATCCAAATTATTCAATATGACGTCAATCCCTGCAATGCTGTCGATCTGATTTTGCTCAATTAACTGCTTTCTCAGTACTTCAGGTGTCAGGTGAGCCAAGCATTGTTGCCCAACTGATTTATGACTGATGTGCCAAGGTTCAATAGCCACACCACCCAAATCTTGTTGGTAAGGGAAGAAGAAGCCAAAGCGATCTAGGTTGGTTTCTAACCATTGATAGAAAGTTAGCTGATGACCTTCGAAGTATTCCCACGGTTCTAGCTGTAATTGCGTTTCTGGCGGCAACAAGTTACGCGCATAGACATCAAAATCACACCCCCAATGATGGCGACTGCCACCGGGTAGGGCAGACCAACGCAGAATCGCCATTAGCTTTTCTTCATCACTGAGCGTCGCTTTTTCTAAAAGCTGAGAGTGGGAATCTAAGATTTTTAAGTCACCAGAAAACTTACCGTTCCAAATGGCTTTTTGACGGTGAAAGTCGCGAAAGCCACTGGCAATTTCCATCTTAAAACCAGCCTCGGTTGCGGCTTCAATCATCTTCAACAAATCATCGACGACTTCTGGGTGAAGCATAAACGCCTTTTGCCCCACCAACGTGGATTGAAGATGCGAATCGGTGATTCCGGTAAGTTGCTCTGGTGTCATGGGGTTCTCGTTAAATACTGCGTGCTCGATGTAAACTCTATTTTGCTAGCAGGTGCTTCAGCGTGTTTTCGTACATGTCGGTCAATTTTTCTAGGTCATCGACTTTCACGCACTCGTTTACTTTATGAATCGTCGCGTTAACTGGCCCAAGCTCAACCACTTGACCGCCCATACGCGCGATAAAGCGACCATCAGACGTACCGCCAGTTGTGAGAAGTGCGGGCTTAGTACTGTTTACGTCGTCAACTGCAGCAACCACTGCGTCTAGCAATGCGCCAGTATCCGTTAAGAACGGGTCGCCATTGAATGTCCATTTTAGATCGTAATCTAAGTCATGCTTATCCAGCGTTTCAGTCACACGTTGAACAATCACTTCGTTGCTCAATTCAGTACTGAAACGAAGGTTAAATTGAACGTTAAACTCGCCTGGAATCACATTAGACGCGCCAGTACCTGCTGAAACGTTCGGGATCTGGAAGCTTGTCGGCGGGAAGTAATCATTCCCTTGGTCCCACTCTGTGGTAGCTAACTCGTGGATTGCCAATAGAGATTGATGAACTGGGTTGTTAGCAAGGTGAGGGTAGGCAACGTGACCTTGTGTTCCGTGTACGGTTAGGTCACCAGTGATGGAGCCACGACGACCATTCTTCACGACGTCACCAACCACTTCAGTACTTGAAGGTTCACCAACGATGCACATATCGATGTTCTCGCCGCGTTCCATTAAGGTTTCGACTACGCGAACGGTGCCGTTGATGAATGGGCCTTCTTCGTCAGAGGTGATTAAAAAGCCGATCGAGCCTTTGTGGTCTGGGTTATCTGCAATAAACCGTTCAACTGCCACCACCATACAAGCGAGTGAGCCTTTCATGTCAGCGGCGCCACGACCGTGAAGGTAACCATCTACAATCGTTGGTTCAAATGGGTGCGTATCCCATTGCTCTAGCTTGCCCGCAGGCACAACATCAGTGTGACCAGCGAAAGCAAACAGCGGTGCTTGTGTGCCTCGGCGAGCCCAGAAGTTTGTTGTGTCTTCAAACACCATCACTTCGATTTCAAAACCAAGCGCTTTTAATCGCTCGATCATCACTTCCTGACAGCCTGCATCTTCAGGCGTTACGGATTGGCGGCTGATCAGGTCTTTAGCGAGTGCCAGTACTGGACTGTCTGTCATCCTTGATTGTTCCTTTAATTAAGAGTTAAAAATGGTCGCGTATTGGTCTGCTTTGAAACCAATATGTAGTTGGTCTTCAACTTTCAAGATTGGGCGCTTAATCATCGCTGGGTTTTCTACTAATAGCGCGATTGCGTTTTCTTCATTAAGAGAATCTTTTTGTTCTTGAGTCAATTGACGGAAAGTTGTACCACGTTTGTTCAGTACTTGCTCCCAACCTAGTGCATTACAAAATTCAGTAACCATTGCTGCATCGACACCTTGTTTGCGGTAGTCATGAAAATCAAATGCAATGCTTTCCGCTTCAAGCCATTTCTTCGCTTTTTTAATCGTGTCGCAGTTTGGGATGCCGAACATGGTGATCGTCATAATGTGTCCTTTTGAGTCTTACTTTCTTCTTTCCGAGCCAATTACTTGAATGTGGCTTATTTATTCATTGAGTTGTTAACGCATCCTACCAAGAAGCAACGAAACTGACAAAATGATGAGATGAATAATTTACTTCTTGAAAAAAATAAGGGAGAAATTGCTGGGAAAGGGCGAGTTATTGATCAACCTCAACAAATTACTGTGCAAAAAAGAAATAATGAATCAGCACAATTTTAGGAGGTGTCAATGGAATTGAGTCCTGTTTTTGCAAGGCGGCTGTATTTAGCCTTACTGGTCGAAAGTCTAGAAAGGCCAAATGTGCCTAGGTTAATCGAAAAAACGGGGTGGCCTCGTCGTACTATTCAAGATGTACTTAAGGCTTTACCGGGGATCGGCATTGAACTGATTTTTGTTCAAGATGGCCGACGTCACAATGACGGTTATTACCAGCTTTCTGACTGGGGGCCTTTTGATAGTCAATGGGTTCTTGAGCGAGAGAAAGATATCGCTACTAGTCTTGGATTTCGTGCATAAGCCAGCAACAGCTGGCTTTTTTTGTATCTGAACAATCTTATCTATTTTGGCACTGATATGCAGTCCCTAAGACGCTAAATGAAGTGGTAAAGTCTTGCGGTGATATCATATAAACCGTATCGGCATTGAGTTTCGCTGCATTGTTTTTAAGATCGATCATCGCGCCTTGCATCATGGCGTCATTGGTAAAGAACAGGTAACTGTACCAGTGACCTTCACTGCCGGTGAGCTCACCTAAATACTCGCATTGCTCAGGGTTAAATTGGTTGTCGATGCGAATTTCCACGTCAAAGCTTGTTTCACTTGGCAAGGTTGAGGGTGCAGAGCAGCCTGTTAATGCCAATGCGATGCACCCTATCATCACATAATGTCGCATATTATTTCCCCATCACGATGTAAGCGGCAAAACCAATCCAGCTCAGTATCAGTAATGCCCAAGGTAATACGGCAGGTTTGCTCGTTGGCGCTTCAATACTTGCTGATTCTTGTTCAACTACGTCAACGAGTTGACGCTGTTTTTCTCTCTGTTGCTTTTTCTTTGCCTTATCGGCTTGTCGATTGCGTTCTTTCTGTTGTTTCTTGTACTGAGCAATGCCTTTTTCAATCCCTTGAGCGATCAGTTTAGTCTGCTCTTTGGTCTGGCCAGGCTTTTGGGTTGATTTAGCTATTTTCATCGCTTCAGTTTGGGTTTCTTGAGAAGGAGCGGGTGCTGTTGTGTTTTTCTTTTTCATGCTTTTTTATCGACGTCACTGTAAATCTTAACTTAGTTTACCTGCGTAAGATGACGAAATGAACTTTAGTTCTCATCTTTGCCGGGTTGCAACTCTTAAGCGATCAGTTAAAGTGGCGTTTTTATGAAACTAAGAAGACGATATTGTGCGTTACTCATTTGATCAGTACGACGCTCATGGATTTTTGAAAGCGCCAATTATGTTATGGCTAGGTTGGATGTTCCTAGCACGCTCTTGGGTGGTGTTTGCCATGGCAGGAGTAAGTAGAGACAGTGGTAGCAAGATATTAGCGATTGTTTACCCTGACTCTAATACGTTATATCTCGGCCTATCGATGGGTATTCCAAGCTTGTTACTGATGTGGCTGATGGGCTTGCGCCATCCGGATAGAGGCTGGGTGAATCAAATTACTCAACATGGTCGTGCTATGACTTTGATCTTGTGCGGTATTCAATTGGCTCAGACCATGTATCATGTCTACCTCGAACATGGTGTATTCAACTGGGCAAACGCGCTCACAATTACCCTGTTAACTTGGTTTATGATCTATCTTCTAAATGGAAGATGGGTGAAAGACTGCTTCAACGTGCCACAGATTGAGCACAAAGAAGAACAGCCATCAAAAAATTAAGAACAAAAATTTCCCGCACGGGGCTATAAAGAGGATATCTCAATGTCACAAGCTCAAACGGCGATTGTGCCTGAAGCAGGACCATTTGCACTTTACACTCAGTTAAAAGTGAACCAAAACCGTGAAAACGTACTGGCGAAACTGAAAGCGCTACCTGAGCTAGTAAATGAGCTAAATGCGAGCCAACCAGGTGCAGACCTAACGATTTCTATCGCATTCACTAAGTCTTTTTGGCAGCACCTAAACATGCAAATGCCAGAAGAGTTGATCGACTTCCCTGAGCTGGGTGAAGGCGACGTGATTGCGCCTGCATCTGATGTTGATGTACTGATTCACTGCCACTCAACTCGTCACGATTTGCACTTCTATGTACTGCGTAAATTCCTAGTGGATACAGCAGAAGATGTAACAGTCGTCGACGAAACTTACGGTTACCGTTACCTAGATGCTCGTGACATGACGGATTTCGTTGATGGCACAGAGAACCCGAAAGGCGACGCACGTGCTGACGTTGCATTGATCAAAGACGGTGCTTTCGCTGGTGGTAGCTACGTGATGGTTCAACGCTTTGAGCACAACTTGCCTGCATGGAACCGTTTGAACGTATCTGCACAAGAGAAAGTCATTGGCCGTACTAAGCTAGATTCTATTGAGCTAGAAGACGTGCCAGCGGCTTCTCACGTAGGTCGTGTAGACATCAAAGAAGAAGGCAAAGGTCTTAAGATCGTTCGTCACAGCTTGCCGTACGGCACAGTAACTGGCGCACATGGTCTTCTGTTCATCTCTTACTGCAACACTATCCACAACATCAAAATGATGCTAGAGAGCATGTACGGTGTTACCGATGGTAAGACAGACCAATTGCTTCGTTTCACCAAAGCGGTAACAGGCGCGTACTTCTTCGCTCCATCACAAGAAATGCTAGCGGAATTGGCGATTAAGTAATTTCCTAGAAGCAACGTTTACTTAAAGCCCTCCGCTCGGAGGGCTTTTTCGTCTTACGTCCCTTTCCATTACTTTTAGCGCTGGCTCTTTTCCAAAAAACACTAAACCTTTCTGCAATTTGGTCGATAAGTATCCAAAGCCTTAATTTCAGGACCAATATTTGTGGCGATCACCGTTAATACCAATGTGGCAGCACTTGTCACACAGCGTCATTTGACCAGTGCAACTGACATGCTGAACCAATCCATGGAGCGTTTGTCTTCAGGGAAGCGTATTAACAGCGCAAAGGATGACGCTGCAGGACTGCAAATCTCCAACCGTCTCCACTCGCAAATGCGTGGTTTGGATGTCGCGGTACGCAATGCGAACGATGGCATTTCCATTATGCAAACTGCCGAAGGGGCGATGAATGAAGTGACCAATATCATGCAACGTATGCGTGATTTGTCGCTACAGTCGGCTAACGGCTCAAACAGCAAAGCGGAACGTACTGCGCTGCAAGAAGAGGTCTCTGCTTTAAATGATGAGTTAAGTCGTATTGCGGAAACCACCTCATTTGGTGGGCGTAAACTATTGAATGGCACATTTGGCACATCGTCTTTTCAAATCGGTGCAACTGCTGGTGAAGCGGTACAAATTGGCCTACGGACTATGCAGCCGGAATCTTTTACTAGCTTTTCTATGAGATCATCTCAAAGGGTCGGCTCCGATTGGACGGTTCAAAGCGGAAACAACGATATTGTTATCCACTATCGTGATAACAATTTTGAAGAGCAGGAGATCCGTATTGAAGCTAAAGCAGGTGATGATATAGAAGAGCTCGCTACTTACATTAATGGGCAAACCGATAAAGTAAAAGCGTCTGTTAATGAAGAGGGGCAACTGCAGTTACTGATGTCCTATAAAGATGCCATAGGATACCCTGGACCAACCTTCAGTGGTGGTTTGGGCGATGAGTTAGAACTTGACAAGTATGTCACCGTAAAACGAACGGTAGATAAAATTGATATCAGTACGGTGGGTGGTGCTCAAATGGCGGTTGGTATTCTAGATGACGCCATGAAAACAGTGGACAGCAGTCGTGCTGAGCTAGGCGCGTATCAAAATCGCTTTAATCATGCGATCAATAATCTGGATAACATCCATGAGAACCTAGCGGCTTCGAACAGCCGTATCCAAGATACTGACTATGCCAAAGAAACCACGCAAATGGTGAAGCAGCAGATCTTACAACAAGTCAGCACTTCGATTTTGGCACAAGCAAAGCAAGCCCCAAACCTTGCTTTGACGCTGCTTGGTTAATGGTTCGTACCGCGCGAATTTAACGTAAAACCAGCCTGTATCGACAGTAATAAAAGAAGCTTTAGTGGAATTTTAAAGTTTTTTTGCTTTTTTATTTACTTCATCACTATTTCCCTCCCAAACGAACTTTTTTTCAAAAAAACGTATTTTTTTCCTCAAGAAATCAGAAGTAGCGCCGTTAATAAAAGTAACTTTGAGAGAACTACTTGGTTTTCCGAGACGTCGGAAACCGCTACATCGGAAAATCAATTGGAGAAATCACCATGGCAGTGAATGTAAATACAAACGTATCGGCGATGACCGCTCAGCGTTACCTAAACAACGCAAACTCAGCTCAACAAACTTCAATGGAGCGTTTGTCTTCAGGCTTTAAAATCAACAGCGCAAAAGATGATGCTGCGGGTCTACAAATCTCGAACCGCTTGAACGTTCAAAGCCGTGGTTTAGACGTTGCGGTACGTAACGCGAATGATGGTATTTCAATTGCACAGACCGCTGAAGGTGCAATGAATGAAACAACCAACATCCTACAACGTATGCGTGACCTATCTCTACAATCTGCAAACGGCTCTAACTCAAAAGCAGAGCGTGTTGCGATCCAGGAAGAAGTAACGGCACTAAACGATGAGCTTAACCGTATCGCTGAAACGACATCATTTGGTGGTAACAAGCTGCTGAACGGCACACATGGTTCGAAATCTTTCCAAATTGGTGCAGATAATGGCGAAGCAGTAATGCTTGAGCTAAAAGACATGCGCTCAGACAACAAAATGATGGGTGGCAGCAGCTACGTCGCTGAAAACGGTAAAGGTAAAGACTGGTCGGTTGCTGGTGACAAAGCAGACCTGACTATCTCGCTAAAAGACA
>NZ_JAHGAI010000071.1:0-6160 GCF_030248515.1 Vibrio sp. D401a
CGGGGCGGACCATACATTTTCGTTTGCGCTATTATTTTGGTCTACGACCAACGAGTCCCGCTCGTGTGCGAGTCCAATTGAGTGCAAGCCCAGCAGCTCCGCCACTTATTTAGAAACCCAGTCCGAAGACTGGGTTTTGTCGTTTTAGAGCATAACAACTTCCCTTTCAGGGAACGAGTCCCGGTTGCCAGCAACTCTGGACTAGGCATCTTTATTCAGACAAGTAACAAGGCCCCACCAAAGATTTGATCGTAGTCTTTAAGCCTTTCTTCAAGAAATATTAGTCTCTGTTGAATTACACGCCTTCGGTTTACTCTCTGTAGGTTCGTAAATACTGCATTTGAGTGGTTCATTGAAGCACGCTAGGCGGGTCGATAGATCTTTACTTGAGGGAGTGTGGCAATTGTATTATCAGGGCTATTGTTAATAGTGATGTTTCACTATTAGTTGAGCGTTTCGACTAGAACATATTTATCGAGGACTTCTACTGAAGAAATTTATGAGGATAGACAGAAGAGAAAAAGCCCAACTCACGTTGGGCTGAAGATTTTTATAGGATACGTTTTAGTACGCCATCTGCTTTTATACGAGTGATTTTGCGAACAAGTTTCTGCACTGCTTCAGGATAGTCTTCAACTTTTTCAAGTTGCTTATAAGTACAAATCAGCTGGGTGTGCTCTAATATTTTTGCCACTTCGTTCTCGAACTTTTCCGTCATCTTAGCAAAATTATCTTGAACTAGAAGACCGTTCTCTAAATCCAAAGACCACGCTCTCGGGTTTAGGTTGTTGCCTGTTAGTAACATATAGCGCTTATCAACCCAAATACCTTTTAAGTGGAAGCTATTGTTATCGTGCTTCCATAGGTGGATTGAGAGTTTTCGAGCGGCAATGCTAGCTTCGTGCGACTTTGCAAAGCGACGTAGATTGAGCTCATATAGGTATGGCAGGCCGCCAATTGTTTTAAACTCTTCTTCTGGGGAAATGTAAAAGTCATTTGCGGTTTTATCGCCAACGACAATTGTTACTTTCACTCCGCGCTTTAACGCACGTTTTACTTCTCTGTTTAGAGCTTTAGGGAAATTGAAGTATGGAGTACAGATGAAGATTTCATTTTGAGCGGCTGCTAATAGCTGCACAATTCTTTGGTTTAAGCTATTGCGACGTTTTCCTAAGCCGACGAGAGGGGTCACTTTCACTTCTTCTTCTGAAGCCGATTCACTTTGAAAGTTATAATCAGCTCTTGATAAAGATGAGCGCAGCTGGCGAATGGCTGCTTTGATGTCCTTAGTCTCTGGCTTATCTCGATCTGCTAAATCATTTACAGCGGGATGAGCAATCATCTCACTCTGCACAAAATTAACCATACTATCTGCAAGTGGTTTATGCTGAATAACATGATATCGATCGAAACGGTATCGGCCATTATATTGCAGGTATACGTTATTTAGGCTAGCTCCACTATAGATGACGGTATCATCAATAATAAAACCTTTAAGGTGAAGAACACCAAACACTTCTCGCCCGCGGACCGGAATTCCATAAACAGGAATCGCGTGCTGGTATTTCTTTGCATAAGCCTTATAAAGAGCTGAATTGCCCTCAGAGCTTTCTGCACCAATTAAGCCACGTTGTGCACGGTGCCAGTCTACACAGATGTTAATGTCGAGTCCTGGGTTGCGCTGCTTGGCTTCATAAAGAGCAGTCAGAATTTCTCTTCCTGCTTCATCATCTTCCAGATACAAAGCAACTAGGTAGATTCGTGATGTTGCTTTGCTAATTGCTTCAAGAAGACGTGTTCTAAAAGTTTCTGCAGCATGCAGAACTTCGAAGTCTTCTGGCTTTACCGCAAGACTTGGCAACTGCTCGAATGGATTCCTACTAACAATCATATCGGTGTGTGTACCTTAATTTAGTGCAATATTGCGAACCTGATATTTTACCAAAGATATGAATTATCTGGCTACAAAACCCTGCTCTTTAGAGCGTCAGAATTGCTGAATTGCATTGGAATGAGATCTTTACCACTGTCTACATAGCGTAGATAAGCCATTTTTAATGAGTTTGGTAGTGCAGAACTATCAATGGTAGCAAATCCATGTCGAGCGTAATAATTCTCTAAATGCCTAAAAGCGAAGCAGTAGTCACCACTAGTGAAAACTGTGTTTTTGCAATGAGAAAGCAGCGCATCTCCTATGCCACTTCCACGGAACTCAGGAATCACTAACATCCCTGTGAGCAGTCGTGACTTTTCTACGGTTTTCATTCTCAGGAGAGCAATAATGCAATTTTCCACACTGGCGGTAATGATCAGCTCATCTCGTTTGGCCTTGCCAGCAGGGTAATGCGTTTTGTACAACCTCTTGATGAGGGGAAGTTTGATGGGATTTAACACTTCTATGATTAATGAGTCTGGTATTGTCACTGCGGCTAAAAGATAACTAAGGTAGAATGCTTACAGTTTAAGAGAATCTCATCAGGCGTTGCAAATCCACTATGGAAATTAAGAAACACGCGAGCCTTAAGGCTTTCCACACATTTGGTATAGAACAAACCTGTGCGTATTTGACGGTTGCTGAATCTGTCGACGACGTAATTCAGTTGTTCCAAGATAAAGCTTACCAAGACGTACCAAAGCTGTTTTTGGGTAAAGGTAGTAATATGCTTTTTACTCAACCTTATGAAGGTATGGTTATCATCAACCGCTTAATGGGCAAAACCATTACCGAAGAAGATGAGCATTATTTACTGCATATCGCCGGCGGTGAGGATTGGCCGGATCTGGTTAAGTGGTGTGTAGAGCAAGGCATGGGAGGGGTTGAAAATCTGGCTCTTATCCCTGGTTGCGCTGGTTCGGCGCCGATCCAGAATATTGGGGCGTATGGTCTAGAGCTGCAGGACATCTGCGAATATGTCGATATCCTAGATCTCGACAGCCTCGAGATTAAGCGTATGAGTGCCGAAGAGTGTCAGTTTGGTTATCGTGATTCTATTTTTAAGCATGAGCTGTATGAGAAGTGTTTTATCACTGCGGTTGGTCTTAAGCTGCCGAAGCAATGGCAGGCGATTAATCAATATGGCCCTTTGCAGAGTATTCCTGAAGAAGAGTTGAGTCCGCTTTCTATCTTTGAGCGTGTCTGTCAGGTACGAATGGAAAAGCTGCCTGATCCAGCCAAAGTCGGCAATGCGGGGAGTTTCTTCAAAAATCCAGTGATCAGCCAAGATCATTATGATCTCCTTATTCAGCAGCATAGCAATATGGTGGCTTACCCAACACAAAACGGAATGAAGGTTGCAGCAGGCTGGTTAATTGATCAATGCGGACTTAAAGGCGCATCGGTTAAAGGTGCTCAGGTGAACCCTCTACAAGCTTTAGTACTCACTAATGTTAATAATTGTAGTGCTGATGATGTGGTTGAGCTTGCTTCTCTGGTTAAGAAGACCGTGTGGGATAAATACCAGATAGAGTTAGAACATGAAGTTCGATTTATGAATCGAACAGGGGAAACTAATCTCGCTGATATAGAGGCTGCGCAATGAGAAAGGAGCACTCCGCAAAGCTGCATATTCTAAAGGCATTAAGTGATGGCGACTTTCATTCCGGTGAAGCGCTCGGTCAGGAGCTTGGAATTTCTCGTGCAGCTATCGCTAAACATATCAAAGGCCTAAATGACTGGGGGGTTGATATTTATCGCATTCAGGGGCGAGGCTATCAACTCGCACATCCTTTACAGTTATTAGACGAGGTTAAACTCCAAGCGAAACTTAGTAGCCAAATTGAGCTGATTTCTGTCATTGATTCGACCAATCAGTATTTGCTTGAAAGAGTCAGTGACTCGGAGAAAGGGCGCGTGTGTCTTGCTGAGTACCAAGCTAAAGGCAGAGGTAGGCGGGGGCGCCAATGGGTTTCCCCTTTTGGAACTAACCTTTACTTATCCATGTACTGGAGGCTAGATGCTGGTATGGCCGCCGCGATGGGATTAAGTTTGGTCGTTGGTATTGCCGCGGTGGAAGCTATAGAAAGCATGGGCATTCAAGGCGTGAAGCTGAAGTGGCCGAACGACATTTATTATCAAGATAAAAAGTTGGCTGGTATTTTGGTGGAAATGTCTGGTCAAGCCGGTGGTGCTGCACATTTAGTTATTGGTATGGGACTGAATATCGGTATGCCAGACTTACAACCAGACATCGATCAGCCCTGGACAACACTCAATCAAGTCAGTGACGGTATTGCGATTGACCGAACTCAGCTTGCGATCAACTTAATAGAGCATTGGAAGACCACGTTAGAAGAATATGAAATGACTGGGCTGGCTGGGTTTGTTGAGCGGTGGAATCGTTTAGATAACTTTATTGGTCGTCCAGTCAAGCTACTAATGGGGCCTAGAGAGGTTCATGGTGTTGTAAAAGGAATCGATCAGCAGGGCGGGGTTGTATTAGAAACTGATAATGGTTTGGAGACCTACATTGGTGGTGAGATCTCCCTAAGGAAAAGTGATTAGTGCGTATAGGTAGGCACTATTTCCGCAACGATACCTTATCAACCAAATGGCTTGGGCCTTTATGCAGGATTAAATGGGCTCTCTCTCGAGTCGGAAGTATATTATGTTCCAAGTTGAGTCCATTAATGCTTTGCCAAATGTCCTTTGCTTTGTTCTTCGCTTCATCTTCAGTGAGCTGAGTGTAATGACTAAAGTAAGAACCGGGCTTGGTAAATGCCCCGCCTCTAAACTTCAAGAAGCGTTCGATATACCATTGTTCGATGGTCTCTGTTTCAGCATCAACATAGATTGAGAAGTCTAGAAAATCAGAAACAAACACTCTATGCGGGTCATGCGGGTAATCCATTCCACTTTGTAAGACGTTTAACCCCTCAATAATCAATACGTCTGGACGATCGACTTTTTTCCGCTCATCAGTAATGTCATAGGTAATATGTGAATAGACTGGTACTTCTAAGTTTGGTTGACCAGCTTTGACATCAGAAACAAAGTCCACCAAGCGTTTAATATCGTAAGACTCTGGAAAACCTTTACGGTGCATGATTCCTTTCTCTTCCAGAACTTTCTTTGGATACAAGAAACCGTCGGTTGTCACCAGCGCAACCTTTGGGTGGTTATCCCAACGAGACAGTAGTGCTCTGAGTAGTCGAGCTGTAGTGCTTTTGCCTACAGCCACACTGCCCGCAATACCAATAACAAATGGCGGAGCATGTTCTTCGGTATTAAGAAACTGTTGCAGTACTGTATTGCGACTTTGGCGAGCTTGAACATATAAGTTCAACAGGCGAGACAAGGGAAGGTAGATCTCTACCGCTTCCTCCATAGTGAGGTTTTCATTAATGCCTTGAAGCGCAGCTAGATCGTCTGCAGAGAGTGTCATCGGAACAGAATTACGTAATTCTGCCCACTCTGCACGATCGAATGACAAAAATGGACTCATGGATCTCTTTTATCCTTGGTTTCATCGAGAGCAAGAACATACAACAAGCTCTGGGCAAAGCAAACGACAAAGCTCGAAAGTTTGCTTTAAAAAGCGAGGTTTGTATGATTTTGCAGCAAACAAATCTAAAAAGAAGAAAATTACGTTTTTTTTTAAAATAGCTATTGCAACCTAGAAAATCATTCAATAGAATGCGCACCACTTATGCCGACTTAGCTCAGTAGGTAGAGCAACTGACTTGTAATCAGTAGGTCACCAGTTCGATTCCGGTAGTCGGCACCATTCTTTCCTTTAGTAGTTAGAATGGCTTTAAAATTTGGAGGGGTTCCCGAGTGGCCAAAGGGAGCAGACTGTAAATCTGCCGGCACTGCCTTCGATGGTTCGAATCCGTCCCCCTCCACCATATTCTTTAGGAAATAGCTCTCAGAGTTACGTGTTGCGGGCATCGTATAATGGCTATTACCTCAGCCTTCCAAGCTGATGATGCGGGTTCGATTCCCGCTGCCCGCTCCACTCTAATTTGAGTGCTGATATAGCTCAGGTGGTAGAGCGCATCCTTGGTAAGGATGAGGTCGGCAGTTCGAGTCTGCCTATCAGCACCAGCTCTCAAAGTTATCTCCTTTTGATATAAGATTTACCAATAATCTTTTTTGGTTGCGTGGTCAATTCGGGCCACCTAAATCCGTACCTAGAGGGACTACTCATGTCTAAAGAAAAAT
>NZ_JAHGAI010000072.1:0-5115 GCF_030248515.1 Vibrio sp. D401a
TCTCATACCTCATTAGGGAAGTGCACTCTATTTAATAATAAACAACACTATGATACTTCCATATTAGCTCAGATGTCATTTTGCCGATTAAGCTAACGCCCTGTTGAGGTGTGAGCAACGCAATACCGATGCCGCCGCATACCACCTTAATCACTTAAACCAACGCATAGTGAAAATGCCACGCGTTGCGAATCCCTCTTGAACAGTTTGTTAGGTTTTGGGCCTATTCTCCCAATGAACCCCAATCTGTTAGATTTAATTGCTTGCGCCTAATGTAGTAGAAGGTTGCCATAACTAAACCAAACAATGCGCCAGTAAGTAACGAGATATAAACCGCTTCTAAAACTGGTTTGCCTAGCTCGTCCCACACAAGAAACCATTGGAAGATTCCCCAAACAGGAGCAAAGAAAGCCACACAAAGCATAACGTTTGCAAAAAAGCTTTGATAGTAAGGCGGCGGAAAACACAGTCCGAGTTTACGTAACAACTTTACAAGTGGAGGATTGTAGTTCGACTTCCATACACCTTTGTCACTTAATTCTTTGTGTGCAAGTTGTAGCTTCGTTTCATAATCCATGACCCAAAATCCTCGAATTCGATGTTTCCCGCGGAGAAACCTAACGCCCTGTTAAGGTGTGAGCAACGCAATACCAAAGCCGCCGCATACCACCTTTAACACTAAACGCAACGCATAGTAAAAATGCCACGCGTTGCGAATCACTCTTAAACAGATTGTTATATTTCAAATTTAATTGTATAGGTTTAAGCTTTCTATAATCTCTGACAAGTTAAATGGTTGTGAGTATTCAGATTGTAGTTTGCGTAATTCCTGTTGATCTAAATGCTTAATTGCATCTAGTGAGACACTTTCCAAAGGGGAAAGGTCTGCCTCAAAAATATGAAGTAACGAGTCATTCCCTTCTCGCTGTAACGCACTTCTCAGAGTCTCCACTTCACGTGAGATACAACTTCTAGAGTTGTAATTATATAAGTAGCCTATAACAATTTTTTTGTCTTCAAGACTCAAAGAGTTAAACCATGGATTATCCGGGAAATGTCGCTTTGTCTGATTTGAAATAAAGCACTCTTCATACTTGTCATCCCATGCTTTTAACGCTTGAACACTATCAGGATTACTTGAACAACCGGCAATCAACATTGAAATAAAGATCCATTTACTTAGATGCTTCACTCACACACCTCCAAAATTTCTGTTCATTACCATTCGTAAAGATTTCCTGTCTATATGCGATTTTAAAAATCTCACCTCTAACAATTCTGGTCGAAGAAGTCATCGCTCGACCGAACATTTCCCAGTCATATTCAGTAATTGTAATACCCATTTCAAATGGACTACTCGTCACGCTCGGGCTTGCAAAAATCTGAAACAATGGAACTGTTGATACCGCACTAGTAAACAGGTTCCCTTGTTTCATAATACTTCTTATATCGGAAACCGCCTTTTTACTCTTCCTCGATAACTTAAAACCTTTAATTTCACAATAGCCTATTTTTTCCATAACTTAGCCTTTGGTTGGGTTACTGACAAAACAAAGACCCTAACAAATTCAAGCTACAGACAAGCATGGTTATTCGTGATGTGACTCGGAAATGTAACGCCCTGTTAAGGTGTGAGCAACGCAATACCGAAGCTCACGCATACCACCTTAAACACTGAGCGAAACGCATGGTAAAAATGCCACGCGTTGCGAATCACTCTTAAACAGTTTGTTATGCCTCTTTTATCTATTGACACCAATTTTGTGCAAGTGAAACTGATTAGTTAATGCTATCGCTGAAGGCTTAAATTTCGCATCTTCGTTTTCATAATAAAAGTGTTCAATATCTACATCATAGTCAATTAGCGATTCTAAGTTTTTGATGACCTCATATTTATCACTACCCCAACCATCACTAACTACATTTAGCACTTTTCGATGGGAATCATCTAAACCATCAATATTGTTATAATGACCACCCAAGCACAACTCTACATTTTTAATTGCATGCTTAAAGCCTTTTATAAAATAATGCGCATTCGAGAAGTGCAATATAAACCTTCCATTAATGTCTTCTGTTAAAGTGATATTTTCTTTGACAGGTACTTTATTGACAGCCCTTTTTTTAGGTTCATCGCGGATAAGCGGGAACTGAAAACAAAAACGGTAGTAAGTGATAGAGTTTTATCGCCAAACAAAACCTACACAAACTACCGTTTTCATGTCGAATCATACTTTCCTATCTTCATTCTGGGAAGGCTTTCATATAGTAAAGTCTCATCAGACTCCATCATTAATAAAGCTCACTCTCAAACCTAACTCTATCGCTAGGTGTCCGTGCGGGCTTAAAGCTCAAGCCATACATGAGTATCAATGGCGCAACGTGAAGGAAGCCACACTGCTAGGAGCTCCCGTTGAACTGTCCGTTCAAACCCGACGCATCAAGTGCAGTCACTGTGGCATTAAAACAGAACGACTATCTTGGTTGGAACCTTATGCTCGTATCACTAACCGCCTACGAAGCTATATAGAGCAGTTGTTGCCCCTGCTACCAATTAAACATATAGCCCAAGTGACAGGCGTTCATTGGCACACAATCAAAGAGATAGATAAACGTCGGCTTCAACAAGTAGTACCACAAGTTAAATGGGGTGAATTAAGGCAACTCGTCATGGACGAGTTTGCCATTTTTAAAGGGCACCGTTACGCGACAGTCATTGCAGATGCGAAAAGTCATCAGGTTATCTGGATAGGGCTAGGTCGTAGCCGCAAGGATATTCGACCGTTCTTTGAACAATTAGGCGAGCACGGAAAAAATATCGAAGCAGTAGCAATGGATATGAATACGGCTTTTGACCTTGAAGTCCAAGAGCATTGCCCAAATGCCCGTGTCGTTTATGACTTGTTCCACGTTGTTGCTAAGTTCGGTCGTGAAGTGATGGATAGAGTCAGAGTCGACCAAGCCAATAAGCTAAAACAGGATAAAAAAGCAAGGCAATGGGTCAAACGTTCGCGCTGGGTATTATTGAAAAATAGGGATAATTTAAATACACAACAGGAAAGCTACCTCACAGAAATATTGAATATGAATCAGGACTTGATGACAACCTACTTGCTGGGTGCGCAATTAAAAGAACTGTGGCGTTGCGGCTCAGAACTTCAGGCTAAAAACCTGTGGCAGGTATGGTTGGGACAAGTGAATGAGAGTGAAATTAAGCCGCTCAAAGAGTTCGCTCGAAAGCTCCGTCCATACCTTCATGGGATCACTGCTTCAGCAAGCTATCCGCTGAATACCTGTACGCTTGAAGGGATAAATAACAAGATAAAGTTAATCAAGCGGATGGGATATGGCTATCGAGATACTGATTACTTCTTCTTAAAGATAAAAGCGGCTTTCCCCGGAAAGCCGCGATGAACCTTTTTTTATCCGATGCCCCAATTGCGAAAGTCGTGTATCGACTTTTTATTCCATCTCTATTATCCCAGTAAGTACTCCGAAACAAGTTTTCACCATGCTGCCCTTCGACTTCACCAACAAAGCCATATGTGTGCCCTTTTCTATCTGAAATCATAATTAGCAAGTCTGAATATACGAAGCTTCGAGCAATGTTGCTAAGCGGATACGTAAAACCTTGAAAAATTTTTTTTCGATTAAATGGCATAGTCTTGTTTGGAGTAAAAACTTTAACATTAGGATCCTCGTACTGCTCAATAGTAGAGTGAAGTGTAGAATCGTCTCCCAACTTAAACACATTAAGATATTGATACTCAAAGTCAGTAACACCATGTTTTCTTAACAAGTTACTAACCAACTCCTTAGTAACATCAACGCCATCAACAGAACGAAGAAAGTCAATCATCAAATACTCTAGCCCATGATTGCTAATATTACCTCGCATCTGGTTAAGGAAGCTCGCTGGATGCTCTAAAACACCTCTATAACTTTGTAGTGAGTTACTTTTAAAGCGATACTTCAAGTTTTGCTGATAAACCAGGGTTTTCAAAATAGCACAATAAAACATTGCCCAGTATGAACTGGCGTCATTGGTAAATTTTGGTTTGATGAGTATCGTTTTAGACACAGTTAATACCCCATACTGAAAAAAGTGATAGCAAAATAAAGTACGTACAGAAATGATCGGAGGCATAACGCCCTGTTAAGGTGTGAGCAACGCAATACCGATACCACCGCAGACCACTTTAAACACTAAACGCAACGCATAGTAAAAATGCCAAGCGTTGCGAATCACTCTTAAACAGATTGTTATACGCGTGCTAACGATGATGTGAGTTCATTCACTATTTTTTCCTGAACGTAAGGGAGATACTCTTCATAAAACGTTGCTGGACGAACGTTTGTAAGCTTACCTTCGTCTTCAGGCACCTCAATTACGAAGCTAGTCTGCTTTACCCAATTAACTTTGATAAACAGAGCGTTCCAATCCGAAATATCAACAGCACCATACTCGCCAGACTGTAAGCACTGAATAAAGCTTTTAGTAACGATACCGATACCTTTTACTTCGATATTGCGAATGTACCTCGGACTTACACTTTTCAAATAAATGATATCGCCGACTTTAAGCTGAGAAACCGCTTCGTAAAGGTCTTTAGAGTTGTCTTCATTCCAGCCAAGCACAAACTTGTTGTTCTCAAAAAACTCTCCTTTGACTTCAGTACCACCCCAGTTTGAACCTGCACCGAAAATTGCCATTTATGTCTCCATTACCCTATAAGCGTATAACGCCTTGCTAAGGTGTGAGTAACGCAATACAAAAGCTACCGCACGGCGCCTTAATCACCCTAAGCCACCGCAAAGTAAAAATGCCACGCGTTACGAATCACTCTTAAGCAATTTGTTAGTACATGCACTACTTCTATTTATGCGCTCCAAGATATTGAAAACTGAGATGATATGAAAGGCTTTGAACACTGAAGTGAGACGGGCAGCTACAAAACTTAAACTCGGTTAAGAGACGAGAGTTGGCTAGAAGAAAAACGCACTGAACTCCCCTACCTGTACTGACCTCAAATTAGAAAAGGATTCGTTCCTCGCACTTCGACGGCAACACCAAAGAAAGACAATTCTGACTTAGTAAAAACCACGAAAGAGAAG
>NZ_JAHGAI010000073.1:0-3778 GCF_030248515.1 Vibrio sp. D401a
TAACAAACTGTTCAAGAGGGATTCGCAACGCGTGGCATTTTCACTATGCGTTGGTTTTAGTGTTTAAGGTGGTATGCGGTGGCTTCGGTATTGCGTTGCTCACCCCTTAACAGGGCGTTATACGCTTTTGAGGAAATAATCCAATATGAACAAGGTAGTATTCAGAAATTGCGATGAAAATAGTCAATATTGGGTTGCTCTAGAGAAGCTGTTTCAAACAGAATGGTCTGACTTTCTATTCGTAGATACCTATAAACCAGAAGCCAACCTTCCACCTGTGATAATTGCTCTCAGAGGCAATCAAGTTATCGGTGGTCTTGCTTACTCGCGCTTTAAAGAACCTAATGGTGACTCAGAAGTCATTTGGTTTAATGCTGTTTATGTTTCACCAGAGTGGCGTGGTCAAGGTATTGCTAGTGAACTGATTAACCGAGGTGTTAGCCAAATATCAGCAGCAACTCAAAGTAATCTGTATGCTTACACCAATGTACCATCGTTGTACGAGTCATTAGGTTGGTTGGCAGTTGACATTGAAAGTGAGCCAAATCATAAGGTTATGAAAGTTTCGTTGTAGTGTCAGCACGCGTATAACAAAGCATTTAAGAGTGATTCCCAACGCTTGGCGTTTTCGCTTCGCTCAAGTATCGCCAAGCGCCGCTCACACCTTAATGCGGCGTTAGCAAACAAGGCGGAAATATGGAAATCCGAAAATATAGTAGTAAGTATCGAGCGCAATGTATTGAAGCGTTTGAAAGTAATATTGGTCAATACTTTGATTCATCAGAGCGTGCAGAATTTATCGAATATCTTGATGTTTTATCTGAAAGTTCTGAATACTATGTTTGCCTTGAAAGCGATAGTGAGAAATTGCTTGGTTGTGGTGGTGTCGGGTTAAAGTCATCAGTTGCTTCTTTGGCTTGGGGCTTGGTCCATAAAGACTTTCATGGTCAAGGTATAGGAACACAGTTAACTGACTTTCGACTGTCTTATATAAAGAACAATACCTCATTGCATAAGGTGAAAATCGAAACATCCCAACACACTCAAGGTTTCTACGAGAAACGTGGTTTTACAGTAACCAAAACCATCCCAAACGGTTTTGGTGCAGGAATTGATTGTGTGGTAATGGATTTATGCATAAGTCGTTGAGTTTGTTTGCTAACAAAGCGTTTAAGACGGATTCCCAACGCTCGGCATTTTCGGTTTGATTCAGCTTTAGTGTTTACGTCACAATGGTTTAGGTGTGGTGGTCTGCGTTGCTCACCACTTAACGCGGCGTTATGCGCTATCTACGTCAACTGTTGTTTTGTGTTGTAGCTTCAATAGATTATGAAAAGCTAGTTGCTATTCATATAAAAATTTCTGTCTGATCTCATGAAAGCTGATTGGCTCGAAAATAGATGTATCCAAAAGGTAAAATAGTAGCCTAAATTTTCTAAGAAGAGGCTCAGATGGCTAAGGTAAAACTCATTGGTTCAGTAGGCGTAAGTGGGAAAAATCAGACAATTGATATAAAGGAAATACAAAAAGGACTCAACCTCACTATTTCATTGTTAAAACCAATTGCTCAATTAAAAGTTGATGGTTCTCTAGGTAGAAATCCTGAAAAGTCAAAGACGGTGGCTGCTATAAAGGAATTTCAAAAGAGGGTAGTTGGGATGGTAAGACCTGATGGAAGGGTTGATGTAAATGGCAAAACTCATAGGAAATTAAATCATTGCATTCAAAAGAAATTAGAAAAGGCCGCAGTTAAGCCATCGGTAAAAACCCCTTCTAAAATCGCAAAACAGGCAGCTAAAACGTGGGATGTTATTACAGATAATCGAATTGCGACATTGCATAGTTATGTTAGGTCACCAGCGGCTGCGTTCATAAATGCTGTGGAAGAAGAACTTGGTATTGCTTTACGTATAACCCAAGCTCTGCGTACAGTTGAAGAGCAAGACAAATTGTATGCTAAAGGTCGAACAACTGAAGGAAAGATAGTCACCAATGTTAAAGGTGGATATAGTTATCATAATTATGGATTGGCGATAGATGTTGTTGAGATTAAGGATAGAAAAGTTAACTGGAATCCTGACTGGAAAGCAATTGGAAAAATTGGTATCAGTTATGGATTTGAATGGGGTGGAAATTGGAAGAGTTTTGTAGATAAACCACATTTTCAGATGACTTTTGGCCTGTCAATCGCAGATTTGGTTGATGGAGAAAGGCCATGATATATAACTTGTTTAAGATTGTACTCTTGTCCTCATTAACGCTGTATTCATACAATCATGCATGGGCGTTTGACAAGGTGATGTGTGACTTCGAACGTATGCATCATTTAATTGATATGAAGGAGTCTGGTTTATCTATTATTGAGAAAAATAATTTATCACAATCGTCAGAAGGTAGCTTGATTAAAGAATACTGGGACGGCGATGAATTGAAAATAGTTAGGGTTATATATTATGGTGAAACAGGAAAGTCTGAATTAAGCTATTATCCTAGTGATAAGGATTACCTTGTTAAGGTTTCCGATTATTTCTATACGGTTCCAATATATCTAGAGTCATCAAAGATAGTATCTATAAAAGAATCTATTTTTGCAATTTGTCATGATATTGAACCAAACTACCCTAATAGTTCTTCTCTAGATACTGAGTACAAGCGTGCATTAAGTATTCTTAATCAGCTCAATAAGACGGGATTGTGAACAGGTATGTGACATTTTGTACTAGAATACAAGACGCATAACAAAGCATTTAAGAGTGATTCCCAACGCTTGGCATTTTTGATGTCATCGTTGGGTTTTGTGTTTATGGTGGTATGGTAAGGTTTCGAGGTAGCGTTGCTCACACCTTAATGCGGCGTTATAACTCATCAGAGGTTCATCATGAGTAAAAACTTGAAACAATGGAAGAATACACTCAACTCAGAGCAAATTGCTCATGGGATGAATGTAGCGACAGCTAATGCAGTGAGGCTGTTAAAAGATGCGGAACTTTTGTTTCAGGCTGGCAGTTTTCCTACGGCATGTTCAATAGCAATCTTAGCTATCGAAGAAGCAGGTAAAATTTCAATCCTCAGAGAGTTATCTGTAGCTCGTGATGGCAAAGATGTTAAAGAGGCATGGAGATCATATCGTTCCCATACACACAAAAATGTGTTGTGGATGTTTCCATCATTAGTTCAGAGTGGTAATAAAACACTGGATAGTCTGAGCAAACAGCTTGAACGAGGTTCAGAAGCTACCGTCATATTAGATGACTTAAAACAAATTGGGTTTTATACAGATTGCCTTGGAAATAGGAATTGGTCTGTGCCTGATGAAATTATTGATAAAAGTGCAGCTACAGATATCTTAGAAATAGCTCGAATTTTATGTAGTGAACGTACTTACTCAAAGAAAGAAGTCGATCTGTGGGTAAAACATATGAAACCTGTTAAGGGCTGTGCTGTTGAGATTGAAAAGCAAGCTCTCAATAATTGGTTTATTGAAATGCAAGCAAATGACTTGATCAAAGAGCACTCTATAAAGTTCTCTGATTTTATTGGTGAAAATGAGTTATAACAAAGCATTTAAGAGTGATTCTCAACGCTTAGCATTTTTCATTCCATCGTTGAGTTCAGTGTTTACGGTGGTCTGGTTGAGTTCCGTGGTCGCGTTGCTCACACCTTAATGCGGCGTTAGCCTTTTCTTCATGTGGCTAGATTCAACGGAGTATCACCGTATATTTAGAAGGTAAGAATGAAAAGATTAATATTGGTTGCGGGGGTGTCTTTCAGTCAGTTA
>NZ_JAHGAI010000074.1:0-813 GCF_030248515.1 Vibrio sp. D401a
AACGCAACGCATAGCAAAAATGCCACGCGTTGCGAATCACACTTAAACAGATTGTTATATTTCTTTTCCCTCGAAATAAGCTATTGCCCTTTTTCGAACTAATCCAACTTCTATGTAATTCCACCCTCCACCAATAACCCCGCCAACTATTGGCAATGTTTTGGTTACAATGCCTTTCTGAGTCACTTTAATCCCAAAATATTTCAGCATTATTTTTTTGAACTGTTTGAGTGTTTCCTTTGACAAATATTTCTTTATAGCTGCACGTGTAACGCCCATCCCTCCACGTATACCAAACTCTCTTACAACTTGACTTGTAACATTCATACCAAAGATTGGTATTAACAACTCCCACTTAGCATCTTCGTCATCAAAGAAGTTTTCATCGTATATCACTGCAGCTCTTGCAACCGCAGCTACTTCAGTACGTAACGTAATCGCAACATCAGTTGTCGCTGCAGGAACCGCTGTCCAAGGATTAGATGGAAGCCCCGTTACAAATCCTGTTGAAGAAGCTTTCCACCTAGCGGACGAGAATGCTCTCTCTGCTAATTTTTGATTGCTTAGATCAGGGTACTTTTCTCGTTCCGCTTTGACAGATGCAATAATAGCTGGCGGATCAATTTCAACAACCCATTCTAAAGCTTTGGTTAAAGCTTTATTATTTTCACTCATATAACCTCACTAGAAATATAACGCCCTGTTAAGGTGTGAGCAACGCAATACCAAAGCCGCCGCATGCCACCTTAAACACTAAAACCAACGCATAGTAAAAATGCCACGCGTTGCGAATCACTCTTAAACAGATTGTTA
>NZ_JAHGAI010000075.1:0-19792 GCF_030248515.1 Vibrio sp. D401a
ATTGACTGTGCTGAGTCTTTCGACTCAATGGTCACTTCGTATCATTGAAACCTAATTTGATACCGCTTTCCGTTAAGAAAGAAATATCTAATTGGATTATCATCAACGAGTGCCCACACAGATTGATAGGTTCTTATTTTTAAAGAGCTTTCCCAACATTTTCAGTAACTTAGTTACTTGTCGTTAGGGGTGCGTATCTTACTTCACACCGTGAGAGAGTCAAGCATTTTTTTAAATTCTTTTTTCTCTCTTCCCGACTCGCTGTGTGACTTTCGTCTCACTCCGTGTCGGTGGATGCGCAGTATAGGGGGTTGAGAAATTAGCACAAGCGTTTTTTGCAAAAAAACTTTCAACCGAACAAATAACAAGCACTCTGCATAGATACTCAACGATCTTGTCTAATATTTCGGGTTGCAGAGGATCTTTTCATGAGTAAACATCTTATTTCTGAGTTGGAAGATCGTCGATTTCCTAATGATTTCGGTTGCTGATCTTATCTCTCTTGGTTCTTTCTCTCTTTCTGTTTATATAAAGACGAAAAAAAAGAGCAGAACGATAACGAACTGCTCTTTGGTCTTTGCTTTTTATTTGGGATACTTCAGGTGAAGTCTTGGAAAAGTGTTTCTTCTATATATAGAAGAAAAGATCAGAGCATCCTTGCCCTTCTCTTTACGACAGATTAGTTAGGGGTATATCTAAATGTCGCAGTTGTTCGATGACACATTGAGCTCGTAAGAGTGGAGCATGCTTGCATTCCCAATGACGTCATCTTCGAGAGGAACTTAGTTCTTCAATACTTTTACGGTGTAGCTACCATCTTTTTGTTGGTATAAACCGTGAATGTCGGTTTCGAAACCTGGGTAATGCGCACCGATCTCACAAAGCATCTCTAGGAAGTCCAGCACAGGGCGAGACTCTTGAGTCACCATTTCACCAGGAAGTACTAGTGGCACACCTGGAGGGTAAGGAAGGATCATGTTCGCACTTACGCGACCAACCATTTCTTCCAGTTTGATTTCTTCCACGTTACCACGAAGCTCTTCTTGCCATGCTGCGTGTGGTGTTACTTTCATTTCAGGAAGAACATCGAACGCTTTGTACATTAGCTCTGGTAGGTTGTATTTCTTAGTTAGGTCATGAATTGCTTGTGCTAGTTCTTGAACGCGCATACCTTCATAGAAGCTTGGGTCTTCGTTGTATAGCGAAGGTAGGAAGCTCTTAATGGTTAGGTTCAAGTCGTAGCCACGTTTAAATTCAGTTAGCCCGCGTAGCAATTGCATTGCTTTTGATTTGTCGATACCGATTGAGAATAGGAACAACAAGTTGTATGGACCTGTTTTCTCTACCACGATGCCGCGCTCGTCTAGGAATTTAGCCACCAGCGAAGCAGGAATACCTGATTCTTCTAGTTCGCCTTCTTTATTCATCCCAGGAGTCAGTAGCGTTACTTTGATTGGGTCAAGATACATGTGGTTGTCATCCATGTTCTTGAAGCCGTGCCATGTGTCGCTAGGGTCTAGTTTCCAACATTCAGTGCTATCGATGTTTTCTGGTTGCCATACATCGAAGAACCAGCTGTCACTTTCTGCTTCTAGGCGTTTGATCTCTTTACGGAAGCGGATTGCGCGATCGATAGAGTCTTGCATCAACTTCTTACCAGTGTTGCCGCGCATCATTGCCGCTGCTGTTTCAGTAGAAGCAACAATGCCGTACTGAGGTGAAGTTGAAGTGTGCATCATGAATGCTTCGTTGAAAGACTCTTTATCAAAGTCACCTTTCACGTGAATCATTGAAGCTTGTGAGAATGCCGCCAACAGTTTGTGTGTTGATTGTGTCTCGTAGAACACTTTGCCTGGCATCGCTTCACCACTCATACCACATTTACCTTCGTAAATTGGGTTGAAGTTAGTGTAAGGCACCCAAGCACTGTCGAAGTGGATGTGTTTACAATCTAGCGACTCTTTGATGAATTGCGTGTTGTACAACAGACCATCGTAAGTTGAGTTAGTCACTACAGCATAATTTGGTGCAGTTGCACCTGGTGTTTTCGCTACTTTCTCTGCAATCACATCGCGGCTGAATTCGCTTTGTGGAATACCACCAAGGATGCCGTATGCGTTACGAGTTGGGCGGAAGTAGATTGGTGTCACGTCGCTCATCATCATTAGGTGAGTCAGAGATTTGTGACAGTTACGGTCAATCAGTACTGTGCTGCCCGCAGGCGCTGAGTACATGCCAACGATTTTGTTCGATGTAGACGTACCGTTCGTTACGATGTAAGAGCTGTCTGCATTGAATGTACGTGCGATGTATTCTTCTGCATCTTTATGTGGGCCTGAGTGGTCTAGTAGAGAACCTAGTTCAGGCATTGAGATTGATACGTCCGCTTTAAATGTGTTTGGACCGTAAAAATCGTAGAAAATGCTACCAGCAGGGCTTTTCTGGAATGCAGTACCACCCATGTGACCTGGAGTACAGAAGGTGTATTTACCTTCTTCTACGTATTTGAATAGTGCTTTAGTGAATGGAGGCATGATTGCATCTTTGTATGCCTCTGTCGCTTGGTTGATTTTGATAGCGATGTCGTCAGCCATACCTAAAGCGTACTCGAAGAAGCTCACGTTTAGACGTAGGTCTGTTAGTGAAATGTCTAGAGTAGACTGTTCGTTAGCAAATGCGTGAACAGGTAGTTTTTCGTTGATTTGGCTAATACGTTCACATAGCTCTAGTGAGTATTTATCCCAGTCGAACAGCACACCGCAAATGCGTGGGTTCATCTCAATCATTTTGATCAAGTCTTTATCATCTACTGGGTAAACCACTTCGTAGCCCGCTTTCTCAAGAGCAGCGTGAAGTTGACGAACTGGCTCTTCTTTAAAGAACACACCCATGTGGTTCAAGATAGCGAATATATTCATTTGGACATCTCCAAGGCGAATGAGGGCGCTCTTTGCCATTTACAGGCAATGAGTAAGGTGAGCGCCGCGTGAATTTGGGTTTTATGGGCTGGCACCGTAGTGCCAGCGTTTTGGGGATTAGTTGCTTGCTTGAGCAGCTACGTCTTCGTCAGCACGAAGCTTCATGTACTGAGCTAGACCTGCTTTTTTGCTGTAGAACATCAAGATAACAAGAGACACGATGAAGGTTGCTGTTAGCGTACCGCCCTCTGCACCCGCTAGTGCGATGAAGCAGAACAGACAAGCCACACCAGAGAACAACATTACGAAGCCGTTGCGTGTTGTCATACCTTCGAAGCGAATCAAGTTAATGCTTGAGTAGAAGTAAGGCAGCATAGTTAGTAGTACTGCGTCAGTTGTTAGCTGGTTGAACAGGTCTGATGCGTGTGCTGTTTTAGAGCTGAAAAACATCAGTACAACCATTAGCGCAGTCATCTTGATTGACGCAAGGATTAGACCTTTCTTAGGCACACCGTTTTTATCAGTTTCACCGTAGATTTTAGGGAAGTTGCCATCGTTGGCTGCGCGTTTACCTGCTTCACCTACTAGCATCATCCAAGAACCTAGCGAAGTGAAACATGCTAGTGCTGTAAATGCTGATACGAATGGTGCTGTCCAGCTACCGAATAGCTCAGTGGTTGCTAGTGCAAATGGCGCACCTGATGCCGCAACTTCTGACGCAGGGAACATGCCGCTAATCATTTGAGTTGATAGGATGTAAATCACACCTGCGATACCAGTACCCAACATAGTTGCTAGTGGTACGGTACGTTTAGGGTTTTCTACCATACCAGTCGATACCGCTGCTGATTCCACACCTACGAATGACCATAGACAGATAAGAACCGCAGTTACTACCGCGTGGCTGTCAGTGCCTGCTGATACGTTCCAGTTTTGGCTGTAAAGCGCAGTGTCGAAGTGCGTCCAACCAAATGCTGCTGTACCAACAACAGGGATAAGGATAAGAACTAGACCGAGCGTACATAGACGGCTTACCCAGCTACCACCAAGTAGGTTGACGAAAGTGAAGATCCATACCGATGCAATCGTCGCAATACCTGCTGGGATTGGGTTGTTAAGCACAGGGAAGAATACTGAAAGGTAAGAAACACCTGTAATGGCAATAGCTAGGTTACCAATCCAGTTCGCGTGGTAATAAAGAACGCCCGTTTGGAAACCAAATACCGGAGACACTTCGCCAGCATAAGCGATAGGACCACCTTCTTGTGGGTTTTTGGTTGCCAGACGAGCGTAAACGAACGCTAAACTAAGTGCACCGATCAAACAGATCAGCCAACTGAAGATTGAAACAGAGCCTACGGAGGCAAGACTAGAAGGTAATAGTGCAATACCACTACCCATCATGTTACCGGCAACAACACCCGTACAGGCGATTAAACCGATTTTTTTTGTATTCGATGACATAACATCTCCAAATCTATTCTACTCGAGCCTCAATGACTCAAACTGAATGGTAATTAGCGAGATGCTATGAGAAAGAAGTCACTCGACCTCGCTAAATTTCGAAGTGAAGACTACGCCCAAAAGCTGGGAAAAAAATAAACTTGGGGTTATCAATAAAACAATTACCCCATCGGTATAAAGTTGAGATAAACCTGATAAACCCAAAAACATAAAACCAATAAATACAATAACTTACAGCCCAAACCTAAAGCACTCTATCTCAAAATCTAAAAACATCAACCTCAACAAATTTTCCATCAACCTTATCAACGACTATCAACATCAAGACAAAGCCCAGCAAATTACCTGAACTGTTGATACAGCCTTTTCCTCCCCTAATAGAGCAATTGACTTACATCAAAGTTTCTTGGTTTTTTGCTTCTGCTATGCGTAGATGCACACACTACTTCAGGCAAATAACAGTGTGTCGGGGCTGCTTGAAAAGCACAAACGGAAGATGGGTATAGCAAATCGCACAAGGACAACCTTCTACTTGGCGACAAACGGATATAAAGGTAGCGAGAATAGAGAATAGAGAATAGAGAATAGAGAATAGAGATTGAAAAGCCCTCTCCCCCAGTAAAGCAAGTTCTATTTAAAGAAAGAAGCAGCGGTAAGCTTTAATTGTGCAGATACAAGAAAGCCCCTCACCGAAGTGAAGAGCTCAGTATCTTTGCCGATCAAAAACTGGTTTGATTACAGCATACGAACAACCGAAGGGTGCACTGCGCGGTACATGGCGTAATCAATCGCCTTCATGTTGCTTGGGAAAACCAAGTTTTCGCACAACAGATAGGTCTCAACAGACGTATCTATATAGAAGGCTTCACTGTAGGACTCACTCGCCAAATCCAAATCACCATCAAGCTCGGCATGCTTACCACGAATCACGTACGACAAAACCGAATCACGCAACCCTAGCGCTTGATTCAAATGACGCTTTGCCAAGTCGAGATCACCAATGATGGTTTCATGTAATGCCAAAGCTTCATAAATCCGAGGCTGAATAGGCCCTAGCATCATCTTGGTATTGGTCTCTAACTTATCGCTCAGTTGCTGCACTCTGCCTTTTCTTAGTTCCAATGCCGGGTCTAATGCTCTCTGCACATGGTAGGCAATTAACAGCTCAGCCTGAACATAAGCATTATCCGACTCAACTTCGAGAATTTTCTCCATCAAATCAATGCCATGCTGAAACTGGTTTGCATCCGAAACATTTAGATAATGGTTAGCTTGTACAAACAACTTTAGAGCTTCTGGATTATTGGGCATGCCAGCCACCAGCACTTTCGACTTCAGTTTTGCATCTGGCACTTTCAGTACCGTCATTAAATCCAAAGAAGCTTGCTGCAATACCGTCTTCAAGTGGTTGCTCGTAAGTGCATATTGACGACTAAAAAGCACCTTCTCAGATGAATTATTACGGTACTCCACCTCAAGAAAGTTACCACCATCGTTTTCTCTAACGCGTACCAACACCGACTTACCCGGAACAATACCGTTGGTAAAAGCGGCTTTTTTGAGCATCACACGATAGTCACTAACCTGAGCAATATCAGCCATCAGCTTTTGTGCAAAGCCATCGGCCAATTCGTAACTTAAATCACCCCTGCCGAAGTTATCTTGGAACTTAAACTCTATTAAATGCGTATCGATAGCTTGGGTGATGCGCACTTCTGATTGCTTATACGTAAACACGCCCATCACCACAACTAAGATGCTAATCCAGATGAAGTTCATAAAACCCAATCGCCATGGGCTGATTTTGTTTGGTTTACGCGGCGCTTTTTTCTCTTTCGACATCTCGCACACCGCACGAGTCAGAGGCCCTGCCGGAAAGGTTACCGCTGGTTCTGGCGTTTCAGGTAACGCTTCTTCGTTTGCTTCAACAAATGGCAAGTCATCATCATGATCGCAATGACGGCATACAAGGAATTCCTCGTGCGTCATTGGCTTAACGTTCGCCACCAACTTATAACCGCGCTTAGGCACAGTAATAACGTAGCTGATGTTTTCCTCTCGACCATCACGCAACAACTTACGCAATTCAAAGATCGACTGTGTCACCACTTGGTCAGTCACAATCGCGCCTGCCCAAACGTATTGGATTAGCTCTTCACGATTGAATACTTCACTGGCGTGCTCGGCAAGGAAATGCAGCAGATTAATTAAGCGTGGCTCAACGGTAACTTCCCTGTCTTGTCGATACAGCTTATTTTCATCAACGCTTAAAACCCAGTCATTGATTTGAAAATAGACTCCAACCATGTATGAAAACTCTCGTATCTGATTGACAGCGTCGCTTTAGGAATAGATAGGACTACACATTCTTACAGTCGACTAAAGCCGAGATTATAGGTGGGAAAACGGCTTGAACCTAGAAAAGCAAGCCGTCAAAAATGCAAACTTAAGTTAAGTAGCACGCTACTCAAGGGCTGCGAGGATAGAACAATGGCTAGCATCGTCATTGTTATGCCCGCAGCAAGCGTCATTTATCTTCTTTAATGCCGCACGAATTTTTGTCAGTTCCGCGATTTTTTCATCAATTAAAGTTAACTTTGCAGAAGTGATGGCTTTTACCTCCGCGCAGCTGTGCTCAGTCGCCTCTAATTTGATCTCAAGGAGCTCTTTTATTTCATCCAAACTTAGGCCCAGCTCTTTCGCTTTGAGAATAAAACGCACCTGTTGTTGGTTCTCTTCGTTATATAAGCGATAGCCCGATTCACTTCGCCCTGCGGGTGTTATTAACGCATTTTTCTCATAGAAACGGAGTGTATCGGCGGTCACACCACAACGTTTTGCCAGTTCACCAATCTGAAACATAACTTTCCTTATTAACTATCTCGTTACCTTTAAAGCTAAAAATCGAGTTTTTTGCAATTATTTTTGAGATGCCAAACGATTGCGCGAGCTTTTTTGTAATAAATTGGTTAGAATACGCGCCATCAAATAGTGGAGACTGTTTTCTAAGCATGAAAACGCCCGCAAAGGTCTTTACCAAAACTGGCCAATATTTTACCCCAAGAGGTGAAAACAAGTTCATTTTTGGCAAACATCTTTAACTCCGTGAATTTGAGGAAAATGGAAGCATGAATAACGCTCGTCCTATTCGCCGTGCGCTTATCAGCGTATCAGACAAAACAGGTATTGTTGAGTTTGCACAAGCTCTTGTTGAGCGCGGTGTCGATATCCTATCTACTGGTGGTACTGCTCGTCTACTTGCAGAGCAAGGCATCGCAGTAACTGAAGTCTCTGACTACACTGGTTTCCCAGAAATGATGGATGGTCGCGTTAAAACGCTTCACCCAAAAGTTCACGGTGGTGTGCTGGGTCGTCGTGGCCAAGACGATGACGTGATGGAAAAGCACGGCATCAACCCTATCGATATGGTTGTAGTAAACCTATACCCATTCGCAGAAACCGTTGCTAAAGAAGGCTGTACCCTTGCTGATGCGGTTGAGAACATCGACATCGGTGGTCCAACAATGGTTCGCTCTGCAGCGAAAAACCACAAAGACGTGACTATCGTTGTGAACGCTCACGACTACAACCGCGTTATCGCTGAAATGGACGCGAACGAGAAGTCTCTAACACTAGAAACTCGTTTCGACCTAGCTATCGCAGCATTCGAGCACACAGCATCTTACGACGGCATGATTGCAAACTACTTCGGCACTATGGTTCCATCTTACGGTGAGAACAAAGAAGGTGATGAAGAGTCTAAATTCCCACGTACTTTCAACCAGCAATTCGAGAAGAAGCAAGATATGCGCTACGGTGAGAACAGCCACCAAGCAGCCGCATTCTACGTTGAAGCAAACCCACAAGAAGCATCTGTTTCTACTGCTCGCCAAATCCAAGGTAAAGCCCTTTCTTACAACAACATCGCAGACACTGACGCAGCGCTTGAGTGTGTGAAAGAGTTCAACGAGCCAGCATGTGTGATCGTAAAACACGCGAACCCATGCGGTGTTGCTCTAGGTAAAGACATCCTAGAAGCGTACAACCGTGCTTACCAAACTGACCCAACATCTGCATTCGGCGGCATCATTGCATTCAACCAAGAGCTAGATGCTGAAACAGCAACCGCTATTGTTGAGCGCCAATTCGTTGAAGTGATCATCGCACCTTCTGTTTCTGCTGAAGCGATTGAAGTGGTTGCAGCGAAGAAGAACGTGCGTCTACTTGAGTGTGGCGAATGGACAACTAAGACAACTGGCTTTGACGTGAAACGCGTGAATGGCGGTCTACTGGTTCAAGACCGTGACCAAGGCATGGTAAGCCTAGACGACCTAAAAGTGGTTTCTAAGCGTCAGCCAACAGAAGAAGAGCTGAAAGATGCACTGTTCTGCTGGAAAGTAGCGAAATACGTGAAATCTAACGCGATCGTTTACTCGAAAGGCGACATGACTATCGGTGTAGGCGCAGGCCAAATGAGCCGCGTTTACTCTGCGAAAATCGCAGGCATCAAAGCTGCAGACGAAGGTCTACAGGTTGAAGGTTGTGTAATGGCATCAGATGCATTCTTCCCATTCCGTGACGGTATCGACGCGGCTGCAGAAGCAGGCATCAAGTGTGTTATCCAACCAGGTGGTTCTATGCGTGATGACGAAGTTATTGCAGCAGCAGACGAACACGGCATGGCGATGATCTTCACAGGTATGCGTCACTTCCGCCACTAATTAGTTTTGGTCCTCCCCCTTACTAAGGGGGAGTTAGAGGGGGTCTGTTGTACGTACACGACTTGCCCCTCCCAACCTCCCCTTAATAAGGGGAGGAGCGAAATCAAAGGAAATATTATGAATATTCTTATCATTGGTTCAGGTGGTCGTGAACACGCACTAGGTTGGAAAGCGGCACAAAACCCAAATGTTGAGACTATCTTCGTGGCTCCAGGTAACGCA
Organism: Vibrio sp. D401a; assembly: GCF_030248515.1. Lineage (NCBI taxonomy): Bacteria > Pseudomonadati > Pseudomonadota > Gammaproteobacteria > Vibrionales > Vibrionaceae > Vibrio > Vibrio sp. D401a. Next base: position 9,326 of record NZ_JAHGAI010000075.1, read on the forward strand.
GGTACAGCACTAGAGCCTAAACTAGAGAACGTAAACATCGCAGTAGAAGACATCGCAGGTCTGGTTGCTTTTGCAAAAGAGAAAGCTATCGAGCTAACCATTGTTGGCCCTGAAGCACCGCTGGTTATCGGTGTGGTTGATGCTTTCCGCGAAGCAGGTTTGCCAATCTTCGGTCCGACGCAAGCGGCTGCGCAGCTTGAGGGCTCTAAAGCGTTTACCAAAGACTTCCTTGCTCGTCACCAAATCCCAACGGGTGCGTACGCGAACTTCACTGAAATCGAGCCAGCTCTTGCTTACGTACGTGAACAAGGTGCGCCGATTGTAGTAAAAGCTGACGGCCTTGCTGCTGGTAAAGGCGTTATCGTAGCGATGACACTAGAAGAAGCTGAAGACGCAATCAAAGACATGCTAGCAGGCAACGCATTTGGTGATGCAGGTAGTCGTGTCGTTATCGAAGAGTTCCTAGATGGTGAAGAAGCAAGCTTCATCGTGATGGTGGATGGTGAGAACGTTCTACCAATGGCCACCAGCCAAGACCACAAACGCGTAGGCGACAAAGATACTGGTCCTAACACCGGTGGCATGGGTGCATACTCTCCAGCTCCAGTGGTAACACAGGAAATCCATAACCGCATTATGGAAGAAGTGATTTACCCAACGGTACGCGGCATGGCTTCTGAAGGTAACCCTTACACTGGTTTCCTATACGCGGGTCTTATGATCGACAAAGACGGCACTCCGAAAGTAATCGAGTACAACTGCCGCTTCGGTGATCCTGAGACACAACCTATCATGATGCGCATGGAATCGGATCTTGTTGATCTGTGCCTAGCGGCAATCGACGAGAAACTGGATCAAGCGGAATCGAAGTGGGATCCACGAGCATCGATTGGTATCGTGCTAGCAGCCGGTGGTTACCCAGCAGCGTACAACAAAGGCGACGTAATTTCGGGTCTGCCACAAGTTGAAATTGAAGGCGAAAAAGTCTTCCATGCTGGTACAGATAACAAAGACGGCGACATCGTGACAAACGGTGGTCGCGTTCTTTGTGCAACGGCACTTGGCAACAGCGTATCAGAAGCGCAGCAGCGTGCTTACGAGCTTGCAAAACAGATCAGTTGGGATGGCATGTTCCATCGCAACGATATCGGCTACCGTGCAATTGCACGTGAGCAAGAAAAATAAAAACAACTTCAGTTGGCTAAAACGACAAAAGGCGCATTCAGCGCCTTTTTTTATTGTTCTTGTTCGAGAGAACTCGAAGCCATGTTTATTCAGAGATCAACTTTGGTCGCGGTACACAATCAAAGTCATCATCATTAAGCATCAGCAGTTCATCCACCGTAGCGGTATTACGTGACTCTTTACCGATAAACGCTATGTAGCTGTCCACTGACGCCAATCTATCAATCACAAACTTAGGCAGGGTCTGGTTAAACTCTAGCGTAGCAAACTCACGACCTTTGCAGGTTTCGAACGTTTCGCCATCCCAATACCCTTGGATTAGGCTCTGGCCATCACGAGATTGTTTCTTGATAGACGTAACGACATCGTTCGCCTCTTGCTTGTAACGCTCTAATTGATCACGTTGTAAAGGCAACACTTTTCCATTCACACGGTATTGCTGATAAATCGCGTCGCCATCTTTATTAAATCGAATGTGGATTTGAAAAGGCACCAATCCTTGTTTGGCATCGAGTTGCTCACCTTTTCGAATCAACTCTCTGAGCTCACCGTCATCCCAACGATAATCACTCTGATATGAACCGTAATCGCCCATCGTGACATAGTCTGCTGCCGTACTAACACGTGTTAGACGTTCAGTCATCCAATATAAACTGGTGGCATCACCCATGATTTTCCCGCCAGAGAAATGGGTAAATTGGTCTAGATTTGGGGTTTCTACAGAAGAACAGCCAACAAGAGCAAGGCTTGATAGTAGGAGTGAAGTGAGTAGATGTTTTTTCATGAAATTGCACCGAGGCAGGATACCTCGGTGCATTTTAACTTAGTTTACTGATTCTTTCAGCGCTTTACCTGCTACGAATGCAGGTACGTTAGCTGCTGCGATTTGAATCTCGTCACCAGTCTTAGGGTTACGACCAGTACGTGCAGCGCGGTGGTTTACTTTGAATGTACCAAAACCAATTAGTTGAACTTGGTCACCCTCTTTAAGAGCGCCAGTAACACCCTCAAGAGTTGCTTCAAGAGCAGCTTTAGCTTGTGCTTTAGATAGGTCTGCTTTCTCTGCAATAAAGTCGATTAATTGGGTCTTGTTCATTAGGTTTCCCTTCTCATATGTTATCGAATTCATCTCACTCTAAAACATAAATGCCCCATCTGGCAAAGGTTTGTAAGCGATCTTTCGATTTTCTGACGCAGTTTTAGCCATAATATGAGTAATAACTCACAATTTGTTACTACTTGCACGAGGAAAGCTCTTGCTTTCTAATGCAATAAGACCGATTTATAAGGCACTTTTGCGGTTATAATCGCTTAAAATCCCGACTATCACATTACATTCAAGGGCAACTATGCTGCTGTTATCCATTTATATCTCTATTGCTATCGGCATTTCGTTTATCTGTTCGGTACTGGAGGCGGTACTTCTAAGTATCAGTCCGAGCTTCATTGCGCAGCTCAAACAACAGGGGCACCCGGCTTCTGCTCAGCTAGAAAAGCTAAAAGCAGACATCGACCGACCACTTGCTTCTATCTTGACGCTAAACACCATTGCTCACACCATCGGTGCGGCGACGGCTGGTGCACAAGCGGCAGTGGTATTTGGTAGCGAAGCGCTAGGTATCTTCTCTGCTGTACTGACACTAGCGATTCTTGTTCTATCAGAAATCGTACCTAAGACAATTGGTGCGACATACTGGCGCCAACTTGCACCAGCGGCAGCGGTTTCACTTCGCTGGATGGTGTGGGCACTAACACCATTCGTATGGTTCTCAGAGCAGATCACAAAACGTCTTGCTCGTAACCACGAAGCACCAAAAATGCGTGATGAGTTGTCAGCAATGGCTATTCTGGCGAAAGAAAGCGGCGAGTTCGCAGAGGGTGAATCAAAAATCCTGAGTAACCTGCTAGGCATCCAAGACGTACCAGTAACACAAGTCATGACACCACGTCCGGTCGTATTCCGTGTAGACGCGACGATGACCATCAATGACTTCCTAGAGAAGCACAAGGAGACGCCTTTCTCTCGCCCACTGGTTTACAGCGAGCAGAAAGACAACATCATTGGTTTTGTGCACCGTCTAGAGCTGTTCAAGCTGCAACAATCAGGCAGCGGCCAAAAACAACTTGGTTCGGTCATGCGCCCTATCCAAGTGGTACTGAACAACACCGCTCTACCTAAAGTGTTCGACCAAATGATGACTCACCGCCTACAACTGGCGCTTGTGGTTGACGAATACGGCACGGTACAAGGTCTTGTGACGCTAGAGGACATCTTTGAGCACCTACTGGGTGAAGAGATCATCGATGAAGCGGATAAGAGCACAGACATGCAAGAACTGGCTTACCAACGTTGGGAAAGCTGGAAAGAAAAGCACGGCGTAATTGAAAGCCGCGATGACGATGAAGAAGAGGAACAACTGGAGAAACAGGACAAAGAGCCAGAAGCTCAAGAGCCAACTAAACCAGACTCTAAAGAATCGTAATCAGCATTGGGCGTAACAGCTCAAACGCACAAATGAAAAAGGCATCCACCATGGATGCCTTTGTTTTATCTATTCAACAATTAAAGTGCAATGCCGATGTTGCTCACGGCCTCTTCGCGTAGCTCTTCACGCAAATCTTTAATCAGGCTAATGTCACGCTCTACCGCTTCACGCAGTGGACGGAAGATAGCCCACTGAACATCCCACTCTTCACACACGGCTTCATTTTCTTTTTGATTGTCGTTTGTGATTGGCTCTGCACCTTGTGCTTGTTCTAGGTCAGCAACGGTTTGTACCGACTGTTGGCTCACTTTCAGCATTGAATCGAAAAGGTAGTCGCGATCCAACAGACCATGCAGCAGTGTTGACAAGCTCTGACAAGCATCCATTGCTGGATAAACACCGTAAAAATCGAACTCATCTGCACTTGGGAACAACTCTTCTAACTTCTCTAATTGACGTTCGAAATTAATTTTCGCGTTCTTAACCGTCAGAATTTCCCATACACTATCAAGAATCGCTCGGTAAGCACGTGGCTCAGCAAATTCTGTATTCTCACAAAACATCGCATAGTTTGGATACATGCGTTCACACAGGCACGCCATGAAGGTAATTTGTTGCCAAGGTTCTAGTTTTTCCAAACGAACCTGAAGAGGATTCTTAAGCATAGTCACTCAATCATTGAAGAAAAAATCAGCGAAAGTGTACTTGATTCATCACAGGGAAAAAAGTTAATGCAGCATCCAAATCAGATTTTCCTGCTCTCAGAGCATCGCGACACCTACGAAACGTTACTGGCGGAGAAAAATCTGCCCGATCTGGCGATCACAAACAAACCTCAAGATGCTCAGATCGTACTGGCGGATCCACCATTACTATCACAAAGGTTAGACGAGTTTTCACAGCTTGAGTGGGTGCAATCAACATTTGCAGGAGTGAATGCTCTGATGATGCCGAATCTACGCCGAGATTATACCCTGACTAATGTTCGCGGTATTTTTGGTCCATTGATTGCTGAGTACGTGATTGGTTACAGCATTGCTCACTTCCGTCACTTCATGCAATACCACCAGCAGCAACAGAGCAAACAATGGCAGCCACATCTGTATACCTCGCTACAAAGCAAAACCATGGTGATTCTCGGCACCGGCAGCATCGGCAGTCATTTGGGTAAAACGGCACAATTGATGGGCATGAAAGCCATAGGGATCAATCGTACTGGCATCCCTACTTCTGGCGGTGAATTCAATCAAACTTTTCATATCAATGAACTCGCCAGCGCCTTTCACCAAGCGGATATCGTGGTAAATACGCTGCCGAGCACGCCAGAGACGCAACGTTTGCTCAATAGTGAAGTGTTAAGCCATCTTAATCAGGCATTGCTATTTAATGTTGGAAGAGGCGATGTGATTGATGATGCAGGTCTGTTGCTCGCACTAAAGAATCGCTGGGTGGAACATGCTTTTCTCGATGTATTTGAACAAGAGCCACTTTCACCGCAACATCCGTTTTGGAAACTTCAGCAAGTAACCATCACTCCTCACATCGCGGCGTTAAGTTTCCCTGAGCAAGTAGTCGACATTTTTGCAGACAACTACTTGAGTTGGAGGGACGGTTTCTCTCTAACTAATCAGGTCGATTTCGATAAAGGGTATTAACCATCTTATGTCTTTAGAAACACTGCTAAAGCAAGTACGAGCCTGCCAGATCTGCGCAGACGATTTACCTTTGGGCGCAAACCCTGTCGTGCAAGCTGCAAAAGACGCACGCATACTAATAATCGGACAAGCGCCGGGGACACGTGTGCACAAAACCTCGATACCTTGGAACGATCCAAGCGGCGATCGGTTACGCCACTGGCTCGATATCGACAAAGACACTTTCTACGACCCAAACAAAATAGCCATTGTCCCGATGGGTTTCTGCTATCCAGGTAAGGGGAACTCAGGCGATTTGCCTCCTCGTAAAGAGTGTGCGCCCGCTTGGCATAAACAGATTCTTGAGCAGTTGCCCAATATAGAGCTGACGCTACTGATTGGTCAGTACTCACAGCAGTACTATCTCACAAACAAACCAAAGACACTCACGCAAACCGTTCAGCAATGGCAGGATTGGGAACCGGACTTTATCCCGCTTCCTCACCCCTCTCCACGCAACACATTATGGCTAAAGAAGAATCCTTGGTTTGAATCTGACGTTGTGCCATACCTTAAAAAACGCGTTCATTCGATGCTTTAGGTTACCCATGATCTAATTGCTTGTTTATCTGTACAAGAAAATTAGCGCACAAGAACCATAAACATAAGTCATTGTTTATAATAAACTTTAACATCTAATGTACAGTTTAAATAGTAATTAGATCATGGTAGACCAAATACTACCAGAGCTGTACAGCCTTGAGTTTCAGATAAAAAAATACCGGCACTGATTGCCGGTATTTGATTTCAAAAAGTCGAAGTTACTTGTGGTACGGCTTAGATAGCTCGTGTACCGCTTCCACAAATACGCCCGCGTTTTCTGGCGGCACATCCAAATGGATACCGTGACCTAGGTTGAACACGTGACCAGTACCTGCATCACCAAAGCCCTCTAGAATACCCGCGACTTCTTCACGGATACGCTCTGGAGAAGCGTAAAGCATTGATGGGTCCATATTACCTTGTAGAGCCACTTTATCGCCGATACGCGCTTTTGCGTCTGCGATGTTAATCGTCCAGTCTAGACCTACCGCATCACAGCCCGTTGCTGCGATTTGCTCAAGCCACATGCCACCGTTCTTAGTGAACAGCGTTACTGGTACGCGACGACCGTCGTTTTCACGAATCAGGCCATCTACAATCTTGTGCATGTATTGCAGTGAGAACAGGTTGTAGTCACGAGGAGTCAGTACACCGCCCCATGTATCAAATACCATCACCGACTGTGCACCCGCTTTAATTTGCGCGTTTAGGTACTCGATAACGCTGTCTGCTAGCTTATCTAGAAGTAAGTGCAGAGTTTGCGGTTCTGCGTACATCATCTTCTTGATCTTAGTGAACGCTTTAGAGCTACCACCTTCAACCATGTAAGTCGCCAGTGTCCATGGGCTACCAGAGAAGCCAATCAGTGGAACGTCACCGTTCAAGTCTTTGCGGATTTGACGCACTGCGTTCATTACGTATTGCAGCTCACCTTCTGGATCTGGCAGACCGATCTTTTCTACGTCTGCTTTGCAAGTGATTGGCTTATCGAAAACCGGACCTTCACCCGCAGCAAAGCGAAGTTCTAAGCCCATTGCATCTGGGATAGTTAGGATGTCAGAGAACAAGATCGCTGCATCAAGAGGAAAACGGCGTAGTGGTTGAAGCGTTACTTCTGACGCCAACTCCGCGTTTTTACACAAAGACATGAAATCGCCCGCTTGCGCACGAGTTGCTTTGTATTCTGGTAGGTAACGACCTGCCTGACGCATCATCCATACTGGCGTGTAATCTACTGGCTCTTTTAGAAGGGCACGCAGATAACGATCATTTTTTAATTCAGTCATTCCGTAATTCCAATTGTTAGGCTTTCTTTGAAAGGGGGTATTCTATCACTGATTTAAGGCTAATAGCTGTGTGCTTTGCAACCTGGATCAAGTTATTAACTTTTAAATCAGTGCTTAATTTGCACCCAGTCGGTATCAGTGTTAAAAATTTGTTCGCTAGCGAAAACTACAATTATAAACTGAGTACCCGGTACTCAGCATCTCATAACGACATCTTACTTACCCCCTCCCTCTCGGAGGGTTTTTTTTACCTATTTTTCAATGAATTAAAAAAGCCACCTTGCGGTGGCTTCATATTTCATACTCATGATTGGCAAACTTCTTTCATGACCCCTTTTACATATCCTTTGGATAGGTAAGTCGGACACAGGGTCTCCCGCACCGATTGCGAGTCAATAATGTAATTCTCAAAGTTTGTTAGTGCCGTGTTAGCACACCTATTTGTTGCGACTTCTTTTGCTAGCGCAAACTGAGAATTACTCGGTCGGTCAAGCGTATACAACAGCGCATTCGAGACCTTTTCATCTGCACAGTATTCCGGAGACTGCTTGACTGCCGCGGCATAGAATGGAATCGCGAGAGATTTAGAGACATTCTGGAACACCTTAGTCCCTTCTTCAAAGCTTATGCTACCCGCAGGAGAAAGTTCGGCGAGCAGTTGTCCGTAGCTCTCAACACACCCTTCCATCGAATACTTGATACAAGATTGCGCTGCCGGAACTAAGGCTTTTGCGAAGCTTTGAGTAAAATCACTGGATTTAGATAGAAACGCATACTCAGTGAGTAGCTGCTGCCCTAAACCAATAGCGCTATCAGCCGCTCCGGAAGAAACGTAACTATTGAAAGCACCAGTTGCAGCATCGGACACCAGTGCTTGCCAAGCATTATCTCGTTTTGAAGGTCGAATATCATTGGCATGATAGAGAAGCTCATTCCAGCTTTGTGCTTTATGAAGAGCAGTTAAATCTTCCATGGAGTAACGCTCTTCAGCGACCGCAGAAAAGCATGAAGCCATGGCAACTAAGGGTAAGAGTATTTTTTTCATGACCTTAGTTCCACGCTTGCTTGAGGTATTTCAGCGTTGAAGAGTCGTAAGCCGCGTTCGGGTTCAAAGCGACTTTAAGCACACTGCCACCATCATCAAGAGAGAAACCGGCCTTACGCGCCTTCACAGAGTCTTGACCAAAAAATTGAATTTGTTGAACTTTTTGGAACTCTTCTTTATAAAGTGCGGCATGTTCAGTCGTCGTGCATAGCTTAACCATATCATCGTAGATATAGTTGATTAAGCCACCCAGCCAACCTGTGGTTTTTACTTTGTCTAAACGAGCTTCAGCAAAGTCGTAGTCATCCCACGCAGCCCAGTCAAAGCTTGTTTCTAGAACTTCATTGCCACAAGCGGTTTGCACTTTTGCGACGTTTTCCGTCATCGTATTTTCGGTCAACATACGCTTCGCTTTCACTTCAATACTTGCCTGTGCCGAAACACTTACCAAAGAGAAAGACGCAATACCTAGCCATAACGCTGATCTGTATTTCATTAGACATACTCCTTTATTAATCATTGTGTCATTACAGAATGCTGTGCTAGGTCAGTCTAACAACTCCTTTTGTCTCAAAAGTGATTCTACATTTTCCTTTAATCGCTTTACGAGTCGGCTCTCAAGCCTGTTGAATATCACTAATTGTTTGCTCAATTAGCACTCGCGCAATCGTCCCTTTTGGCGCGACAGGTGGCATCTCATCAACACCAAACCACTGAGCATCAGACAGTTCAGTGTAGTCCGGATTCAATTCACCAGAGTCATAATCAGCAAGAAATGCCATCATCATACTGGATGGAAATGCCCACGGCTGACTGCCAAAGTAGCGAATATTTTTAACCTGTACGCCGGTTTCTTCATGCACTTCTCGTGCGACACATTCTTCTAAGGTTTCTCCTACCTCTAAAAAGCCCGCTATTACGGTATACATGCCATTTCGATGACGAGGGTGCTGAGCTAGCAAGATCTGCTTTTCTTTGCGCACAGCGACAATGATGCATGGGAAAATACGCGGATAATGCAAAGTACGGCACTCGCCACACTGCATCGCCAGTTGATTGTTATTGAGGAAGTTACGACCACCACATTGTGGGCAAAAGCGCAGACTTTGCGTCATATGGCCATACTGGATGGCTTTGCTGATCAGCAGAAAAAGGGCTTCAGGAAAATGGAGGCAATCGCGCAGAGAGACAAGCTCTAAATCATGGTCAAGATCAGATAAATTTACCCACATGAAAGGAGCGCCTTGGTAGTCCCCTATTTGCCTTGCACTTGCTTCTGGCAGTGAGAACTGCTCCGCACTACCTAATGGAATAGCACCATCCACCAGCCAAATATCACTTCCTGAGACAACACACCAATAGGCGTCTTTCATACGGTTTGCTTCACCTTTTCTTAACATTACTACTTCCCTCTGCTTGCAGTTCATCCATTTTACTGGCAATCTAATTTCATACCAGAGTTTGTTGTTTGCCAGATCTGCAACTATAAATTCTAGGAAGGACAAGAGTTTGTATTCAATTTACTAACTTTGCTTTGCAAAGGATACGAATGCCATTGGGCGTTCAGATCATGAGGGCATGGTCATGCTAAAAAAATTCAAACAAACACAAGCACAATGGGGTGGTTCGAGTGAGGTCATCGACCATTGGCTTGAAACGAGACAATCTTTGATTGTCGAATATTGTAAACTTGCTGCGTTGCAACCTTGTTCAAAAACTAACGTCATTGAACTCCCTACTCCTCAAGAACTACAACACTTCTGCCAACACCTTGTAGATTACATCTCCGAAGGCCATTTTAAAATTTACGAGATGGTCATGGACAAATGGAAAGCAACCGGTTTTGTTGCCACTGATGAAATCAACCAAACCTACGGCAAAATTGTACTGACAACTGAGCCTTTGCTTAACTTCACTGATAAATATTCAGATGTATCCGAGGACGATGTACTTGGCGAGTTTGATGGTGATATGTCTCTAATTGGGGAAATTATTGAGACACGTTTTGCCGTTGAAGATCATCTGATTAAGCTAATTGCAGACAGTCTTGCGATGCCTCCTGGCGCATAGCGAGAAGCGAGAAGCGAGAAGCGAGAAGCGAGAAGCGAGAAGCGAGAAGCGAGAAGCGAGAAGCGAGAAGCGAGAAGCGAGAAGCGAGAAAGTCTTAACGTTTCGCATTTAGTGTCAATTTTTTAATTTATTACTCAGTGAAAAACTATGTTTACTTT
>NZ_JAHGAI010000076.1:0-22106 GCF_030248515.1 Vibrio sp. D401a
CTTATTTTTAAAGAGCTTTTTCTAACTAACTTGCCGCATCAGCGCCTCGTCGTTAGGGGTGCGTATCTTACGCTTCCCATTCTGAGAGTCAAGAGTTTTTTTAAATTCTTTTTTCTCTCTTCCCGACTCGCTGTGTGACTTTCGTCTCACTCCGTGTCGGTGGATGCGCAGTATAGGGAATCCAGAAATGAGCGCAACCCTTTTTTGAAAAAAACATTTCAAGCGCTTATTAATCCATCAATAACGCGGTATCTGCATATTTCTTCGTCACATTTGAGACATATCACAGCAATTGGTTGGAAAAACACCAACCATATACGTAAGATCCGTGTGTCTATTTTGTTAATAGGCAGCTTATCTATTTATCATCTATATGTAGTAATCAAAATGACGTCTAAAAAAAATCTGATCTTATGTATTGGGTTGGCGGTTCTTGGAGGAGTTATCTTCTCTCAAGTGCCTGTGTCACCAGCCTTGAGCTTTGTTATCGGTGTTGTCGCTACTGCTTTTCTGTTTTCACTTTCTAGCAAGGCACCTGTTATTCAATCTTCGGATTCCGATCCTTCGACTAAAACACTGTATGTCGGCAACCTTCCCTATAAGGCAAATGAGAGTCACGTTCGTGATTTGTTTGCTGAGTATGGGCAGGTCTATGCAGTGCGCTTAATGAAAGATAAGCGCACAGGTAAAAGAAGAGGGTTTGGTTTTGTAGTGATGGCCGCAGCAGATGCAAAACCTGCTATCGCAAAACTTAATGAGAAGGAATATATGGAGCGTACGCTTAAAGTACGTATTGCTAACGATCCTAAACACCCAGATGGCGGTAAACCTGAACAGGATTAAATCCTAGGTTTGCCAAACATACATTCAGTGCATCTTCTTGCCAAGGAGGTGCACTGGCATATATCTTCTTACTCCCCTCATCTTTGCTCTCTTCCTTTGTGTCACTCGATATTAACGCTTTCACTCGTCGGGCAATGGCTTCACCAGAATCAACTAACGTTACGTCACCACCCAATGCTTGATGTATTTCGTCTTTAATTAGAGGGAAGTGAGTACAGCCTAGTACTGCAACATCGACTTTATTACGTAGTGGGAGAAGAATACTCTCCAGCTCTGAAAGAGAAATACTTTCACCACGCAGCTTTTCTTCTGCCATATCTACTAAGCGAGTCGAGCCTAATAACTCGACAGGTTTGCCTTGGGCAAAGTCGCGGATAAGTTCATGAGTATATTGACGGGTCACTGTCGCAGGCGTAGCAATAAGTCCTACACCTTGAGAAGCAAGCAGCGATGCTGGCTTGATAGCAGGGACCACACCGACAACCGGAATGGATAGATTCGCGCGCAGTGATGGTAACACTATAGTACTTGCGGTGTTGCAGGCGATGACTACGATGTCGGCTTGATGCTCTTCAACCAACGCTGCCACCAGCTTATTAACACGAGTGATCAACACCTCTTGGTCAAGCTCTCCGTATGGGTAGGCCTCATTGTCGAACAGATATAAGTAATCCATATGTGGCAGAAGTCGGTGGATCTCTTGAAAGACCGATAGCCCTCCGACACCGGAATCAAACACTAGGACTTTTTTCTTACTTGATGCTCGCACGAGTCTTACCTGCAAATTAGAGACTCGGCGATCATACTGGTTAGATTTGTTTTGGCAATGCTTTGGCTTGGTATCTTTGATGGCTGAATCGCTCCCCTATTTCCACTTCAAGCTTAGTCAGTTCTATATGTCCTTGAAATGACGGCGTTGATGTCACCAATGTATGGAATTCACCATCTTCTCCGCAGGGATCAATATGACCGGGCAATGACTCAATCAGCGTTTTGTCATACCAACGCCCACACCACTCGGGCGGCAACACGTTTCCATCGGTGGTAATTAACATGGTTTGAATACCACGCTCGACAATTTCAAATGCCAATGCCTTGCTCTCTTCCCCCAGTAATGGGAATACACACTCCCAACCGGCAGGTTCAATATAGCTGCGACGATAGTCTGCAATGCCATTACAGAACATATCGCCAAACGCGACCGCTTCTACATTCAGTCCGCTGCTTTGTAATGCATTAACGATAGTTGATTGATAAATGTCGTTACTCGGAAACACTTCAGGCAGTTCGATAGTTATGAGCGGAAGGCCAAGTAAGTCGGCCTGCATTTGCACAACCTCTAAAGGCGTTGCTTGAAAAGGCACTTCTTTCTCAACATAAGTGGTGTATAGCCCTACGACCTGATAATGCGGATTTTCGTTTAATCGCTCCAACGTTAGCGTAGAGTCCTTACCACTCGACCAACTGATCACAACCCGTTTTGCTTTTGTCATTAACTGTCCTCGCTGCCTATTTCCACCAGCTTCTTTATTCACAATAAGAAAGACCGCCGATGTGGCGGTCTTGTTGGATTCGATTAGAAGCGGTAGTCCGCCGAGACAAAGTACTGACGCCCTGGTGTCGCGTAGCCCACATACATCTCGTAATCTTTATCAAAGGCGTTGCTTAGCTTCGCATTGATGTCCCAGTTTTGGCTTACTGCGTAAGACGCGGTGAAGTTCCATAGACTGTAGCTCGGCAATCTTGTACTGCCACTAAAGCGCTCGCCTTGGTATAGATACTGTGAACCTAGCGTCCATTGGTCAAACGTCGCGTAAGCGTTCCATTTGGCACCGCGCTTAGAGCGGTATGCTAGCTGGGTATCTTCTGCACCAGATTTATCGACGGGGTCTTTGTAATCTAAGTAGAACTCGTGAGAAACGATATCTGTATCGAATTTCACCTCTAACTCCACACCTTTAATTTCGGCTTCACCAACGTTTTGCATGCCCGCACCTTCCCAGATCAGCATGTTTTCAATTTGGTTGTAGTAACCCGTTACCGTCCAATCAACAATAGATACAGCACCTGATAACGATAGCTCGGTATTTTCTGACTCTTCCGGTTTCAGGTTTGGCATTTCGTAGCCTGGGTAATACAAATCAACGAAGCTCGGGGCACGGAAGGCTGTACCATGGCTCAACGTCAATTCATAACCTTGGTAAAACTTCCAACCCGCTGCGGTTTGCCACGTGGTGTTATTACCAAACTGGTTGTTGTCGTCATTACGTACACTCGCTTCTAACGTCCAGACGTCATAAGCGTATTGAGCAATAGCGCTAACACCAAAGTTGGTTCTTGGGTTCTTTTCTGGATCGTAGTCTTTAGCAGGTCCCCAGTCACTAGGGGCAATATAGCCCTTGGCTAGCTTCTCCGTACGGTAGTCCAAACCACCACCAACGCTCAACTCTTCGTTAATGCTGTACGAGTTCAACCAAATCGCGTTGAATTGCTCAATAGCAACATGATCGCCAGTTGATTTGCTTTGACCTGATTTATGGTCATAGTTGTCTTGCTGACCATAAGCCAGTTTCAATTCAGATGAGTAAACGTCTCGGTTATATTCCAACGACAGGTCTGCACCAACATACTCAACTTCACCGGTTTTCTTTTCGTGCTTATCAACCGTTCCCCACGCAGGGTTACCATAGCTACTGTTATCGTAGTCGTACTCATTGTTATAAGCACTCAACCCAACGTAACCAGATAAGTTATTAGAGAAGTTTTGTTGGTAGCCTAGTTTAAGGTTGAGCGTTTCAAAGCCGTGCTCATCACCGTCGTTCACACCCGGCAAAGGTTTAACATTAAAACCATCGGTTTTTTCGTAACCTAGCACGCCCTTAAAGTGTTTACCTTCGCCTACAGGTTTAGAGACCACAAACGTGCCTTTTTTATGGTTATTTGAGCCATAACCTGCAGACACTCGACCTGAATCGTCATTAATAGACGCACGAGTAATAATGTTGATTACGCCAGAAATCGCTTCAGAACCGTAAATAGAAGCACGCGCACCACGAATGTAGTCGATACGTTCAATCGAGTTGATTGGAAATTGGTTAAAGTCGATACCACCCATGATAGCGCGTGGCATACGTACACCATCTACTAAAACCAGAACTTGGGATGAACTACCACCTCGAACGTAGATAGATGCAGATTGACCACGTCCACCGTACTGGGCAACTTCAACACTCGGTAGTGTACGGAACACATCAAATAGGCTATTTGCTTGAAGACGTTGAATGTCTTCTTTGGTTACGGTAACAGTTTGTGCGAGAACCGCACCATCAATTTGCTGGAATCGGTTTGCGGTAACCACAACCGTTTCGTCTGCGGAGGCTTGTTGGGCCTGTGAATAAAAAGTAGGTGAAAGCAGCGATGCACACGTGATCGCAAGAAGAGTTTTTCTCATTGTATTGTCCTAAATCGCGTAATTCCTACCGAGCCCTGCTCTTATTGAGCAGTCCAGTGCTGTGGCTCAGTTGCTGGCAGGTATTCGGACTTAAGAGCGAGGTTATTCTACCTACTTGCTCGACTTCCCACATAAACTAATGCAGTGTCTTAATGAGCGTTCGTTCTCTTTTACCGCTGCGCGTCAGTTCTGGATTTTCACCAGATTCCCATTTCAGCCATCTAGATTGCTAGATAGCACCAGCTTGTGGCAAATACTATTAAGCTATTGATTATTTGTCCAGCCAATATTCCCCCTGACCATTGTAACGATTTGGTTCATTTGAGTATCAACTGACACAGAACACACTATCTTTAGATCAATTAGGGTACAAAACTGGACATCCTATTAAGATTGAATAAAATCTGCGCTCTTAAATTGAATGCACCATAAAAGGTAAGATCATGGCTACTCTTGATGTAAACCCACAACGCTACCAAGAACAACTGGCTGAAAAAGTCGAACGTCTGACCGATATGTTCGCGCCATACAACGTGCCAGAACTGGAAGTGTTTGAATCACCAGAGCAGCACTACCGCATGCGTGCTGAGTTCCGCGTTTGGCATGAAGGTGAAGACCTTTACTACATCATGTTCAACCAAGAAACTCGTGAAAAATACCGCGTTGACCAGTTTCCAGCAGCCAGCCGCCTGATCAACGACTTGATGCCACTTTTAGTGGATGCAATGAAAGACAACGAATCATTGCGTCGCAAACTGTTCCAAGTGGACTTTCTGTCTACCCTAAGTGGTGAGATTCTGGTTTCACTGCTTTACCATCGTCAACTTGATGAGGAATGGATTGAAAACGCAAAAGCACTAAAACAACGCTTAAATGATGAGGGCTTCAACCTAAACATCATTGGCCGAGCACGTAAGATGAAGATTGTTTTAGACCGTGATTACGTGATCGAAAAGCTAGATGTGAATGGTCAAAGCTACATCTATCAGCAAGTTGAAAACAGCTTCACCCAACCAAACGGTAAAGTGGCAGAGAAGATGCTGGAATGGGCGGTCGACTGTACTCAAGAAAGCACGGGTGATCTACTAGAACTTTACTGTGGTAACGGTAACTTCTCTCTAGCGCTGGCACAAAACTTTGACCGCGTATTAGCAACTGAGCTAGCGAAGCCATCTGTGGTTTCTGCGCAATACAACATCGCAGCGAACGAGATTGATAACGTACAAATCCTACGTCTGTCAGCGGAAGAGTTTACTCAGGCAATCGAAGGTAAGCGTGAGTTCCGTCGTCTACAAGATGCAGGCGTGGATCTGAAGAGCTACAACTGCAACACGATTTTTGTTGATCCTCCACGCTCAGGTATGGACGTTGACACTTGTAAGATGGTGCAAAGTTACGATCGCATTATGTACATCTCTTGTAACCCTGAAACATTAAAAGAGAACTTGGACATTCTATGTGAAACACACAACGTGACGCGTTTTGCTCTGTTTGACCAGTTCCCTTACACCCACCACATGGAAGCTGGCGTACTATTGGAACGCAAAGCGTAATCCACCAGCGTCAGGCATAAAAAAGCGAGCTCAGTAGCTCGCTTTTTTGTTGAGTTCTTTTGGCTTACTCAGCAGAAGTTTTCTTTTCCATGAAACCTAGCTTTTTTCCAACCCAAGCCAATAGAATCATTGAAACTAGGATCGCGAAGAAGTTAGAGCCTGCTTCTGGGTATTGTGCTTTGATAAACGCAGAGTGACCAAATGCCCCCACGAAGAAACACGCAAGACCAACAAGTGGGATATCTTCCGATACTGGGTTGTTAAGGTATTCTTGGTAAAGCGCCTGTACTGCTAGCACGAGTGCAATCAGAGGGAAGATTGAGAAAGATACTTCGCTCATGGTCAACCATGACAACAAAGCATCACCACACATACCTGCAACCAGTGCCAAAATCAGCGTTTTCTTTTCAGATTTATTTCCATTCGACATTATTCTATCCCGCCTTTTAATCGGTTACGTTCACGTTCTTTGCGATACCAATAAGCCCCTTTGGCTATCATTCGCAATTGCATGATCAATCGCTCGGCGAGTTCATCGCGCTCACGTCGATCTAAGTCTAAAACTTCCGCACCTGAACTGAATACCAAAGTGACTGACGCCTCAGCTTGAGTAAACGCCTCTTCCTTGGTCATACCGGTGCTTATTAAATATTCAGTCAATTCTGCCGCAAAATGTTGTATTTCTCGAGCGACAGCAGTACGAAACTCAGAGGAAGTACCAGAGCGCTCACGCAACAGTAAGCGGAATACGTTAGGACTACTTTCAATGAATTCCATGAAGGTTTCAACCGAAGTTCGAATCACACTGCCTTCTTTGACAATACGCTGACGAGCTTGACGCATCAGTTGGCGTAACAGTAGACCGCCCTCATCAACCATGGTTAAACCAAGTTCGTCCATATCTTTGAAGTGACGGTAAAAAGAAGTCGGTGCTATTCCGGCCTCCCGGGCAACCTCTCGCAAGCTGAGATTGGAAAAGCTGCGATCCGCACTAAGTTGATTAAATGCCGCATCGATCAATGATCGACGTGTCTTTTCTTTTTGCTGCGCGCGGATTCCCATCGATTTCATTCTAAAACTTGCTCTTTTTTCTATTGGGTACAAGAGCATCAATATAACGCAATTAGCCCCTACGTAAAAAGATATGTTGCCTCGACTGAAGCAAGCGCGAGCAAGTTACTATTGCCCGACGTTCAAATGCAAACGTTTCGCTTCAAATTGTAGACATACAACATACCAATTAGTTCTTTTGGTCGATTCTACGTGATCACTTCCACTCTCTAGCAGCGATGATGTGTACCTGTAGAGCAAATGAGTTAAAATCCCGCTACAGCAATGTTAATTAAATATAACAAGGAAGACATCATGGCGCATGCTAATCACTATGACGTGATCGTAATTGGTAGTGGCCCTGGCGGTGAAGGGGCGGCAATGGGATTGACCAAAGCCGGTCTGAATGTTGCCATCGTTGAAAAAGAAAGCAGTGTTGGTGGCGGTTGTACGCACTGGGGAACCATACCATCGAAAGCATTGCGTCACGCGGTTAGCCGTATCATTGAGTTCAATAACAACCCACTGTTCTGTCGCAATAACACCAGCCTTCATGCAACATTTTCTGACATTTTAGGTCATGCGAAATCAGTGATTGATAAGCAAACTCGACTTCGTCAGGGCTTTTATGATCGTAACTCCTGCACGCTTTTGTTTGGTACTGCACGCTTCATTGACAACTACTCCATCGCAGTGATGCAAAGTGACGGTACAGAAGAAGTGTACTCCGCGGACAAATTTGTTATCGCCACAGGCTCTCGTCCATACCAACCGAACGACGTCGACTTCTTGCATGAGCGCATCTACGACAGTGACTCTATCCTGAGCCTGAAACACGACCCTCGCCACATCATCATTTACGGTGCTGGGGTTATCGGTTGTGAATACGCATCTATCTTCCGTGGTTTAGGCGTGAAGACTGACCTGATTAACACTCGCGACCGTCTGCTCTCTTTCCTAGATAACGAAGTCTCAGATGCATTGTCTTACCACTTCTGGAACAGTGGCGTAGTGATTCGCAACGACGAAACATTCGAGAAAATCGAAGGCACCGAAGACGGCGTAATCGTACACCTGCAATCAGGTAAAAAGATGAAAGCAGACTGCTTACTGTATGCTAATGGTCGAACGGGTAATACAGACAAACTCAACTTACCTGCCGTTGGATTAGAAAGCGACTCTCGCGGGCAACTTAAAGTAGACGGTAACTACCGTACAGAAGTTGAACACATCTACGCCGTCGGTGATGTGATTGGCTACCCTAGCCTAGCAAGTGCAGCGTATGACCAAGGTCGCTTCGTGGCACAAGCCATCACGAAAGGGCAAGCCGACGGCAATCTGATTGATGATATCCCGACGGGTATCTACACCATTCCAGAAATTAGCTCTGTGGGCAAAACCGAACAAGAGCTGACTGCGGCGAAAGTGCCTTACGAAGTGGGACGCTCTTCGTTCAAGCATCTCGCTCGTGCACAGATTGCAGGTAAAGACATCGGCAGTTTGAAAATCCTCTTCCATCGTGAAACCAAAGAGATTCTTGGTATTCACTGCTTTGGTGAGCGCGCGGCGGAAATCATCCACATCGGTCAGGCCATCATGGAACAAAAAGGCGAAGCCAATACGATTGAATACTTCGTCAATACCACCTTTAACTACCCGACGATGGCAGAAGCGTATCGCGTAGCGGCGCTGAACGGTTTGAACCGACTATTCTAATTCAATTGGGTTGCCATGATCCAAAAGCTAAAACAGCAGGTTTCGACCTGCTGTTTTTTTATGTGTAACTAGGCAAGAAAGCTTCCCTTGCGCCATTGATAGAAGAAGATAGCGCCGAGTCCAATCCCTCGCATTGCCATGAAACTGGTCATCGCAAACCACAGCGCATGGTTTTGCCAACCTGAGAACAAAAAGAATATCGCAAAGAAACAGCACGTCGCTACGAACATACTGTTTCGCATGTCTTTACCTTTGGTGGCACCAACAAAAATGCCATCAAACAGGAAGCACCACATCGACGCCAATGGCATGACCACCAGCCACGGCAGATATACCGCCGCTTGCTGCTGCACCGCCTCAATCGAAGTGATCATGGCGATCAAGTGCGATCCCGCCAAACCAAATACCGCAGTCAAACCTAAACAGATGATCAGGCTCCAAAAGAAAGTACCAATCAACGATGCACTGAGTTGCGCTCGGTCTTTGGCACCAATTGCTTTGCCTACCATGGCTTCCATGGCATAAGCGAAACCGTCCATGCCATAGGAAATCATCATCAAGAAACTCATCAATACTGCATTGGCCGCAACCACATCATCGCCAAAGCTCGCGCCTTGGAAAGTCATAAAGCTAAACGTAGCTTGTAAACAGAGCGAGCGTAAGAAGATATCGCGATTGAGTTTTACGAACCGCCCTAACCCATGTTGAGTATCGGTTAGTAGGCTCTTAGGAGATGGTAACTGACGCGATCGCCATGTTTTCCACACACACATCAAGCCAAACGCCATGCCTGAGTAATCAGCTATTACCGATGCCAGCGCTGCGCCTTCTACTTTCCAGCCTAAGCCAATAACAAACAGTAAATCGAGCGCAATATTGGTCACGTTAGTGATGATCACCATCCACATTGGGGCTTTGGAGTTTTGCGTTCCGAGTAGCCAGCCCAACAACACAAAATTCATCAGCGCAGCGGGCGCACTCCACACTCGAATAGAGAAATATTGCATGCCGTAGTGCTTCACTTCAGCACTGGCATCACTCCAACCAAAGATCAGATCCGCGATCGGGTTATGGGCAATAAGAAAGACTAACGCAAACAACAACGCCATGAGTGAGCCTTGCATAAACACCAAAGCGAGTTGTTTCCGGTCTTCACCACCATAGGATTGCGCCGCTAATCCAGTAGTCGACATACGTAAAAAGCCAAGCAACCAAAACGTCACGCTGATCATGGTACTGCCCAACGCAACACCGCCCAGATACCAAGCGTGTTCAAGGTGACCGATCACCGCAGCGTCAACCAAGCCCAAGAGTGGAACAGTAATATTCGACAGCACCATAGGGATAGCGAGCGCTAACACTTGGCGATGCACTTGAGGATTCGATAAAGGAGAGAAGATAGAGTTTGTCACAGGCACCTCGTTGTTTAGATCAGCGAGTGTACCTGAGTACTAAGGGTCTGTTGACCTTTAGAGCTTATTTTTGCAGCTGTTTGTGGGTTCTTACTATTCAATCAAAAAAGAGAAAAGTTTGAAATACAGTAACTCAGTACAAGAGAGCGACAAAGCTGCCCAAGGGTTCGGCTAAAAGCGCTTTACTCTTTGTTGATAGGTCATTGCTTAGAGTGACTAGGCGGCTAACCTATCGTCGCGATTAAAACGCTTTTATCTCGAACAAAATTTAACCGCAAAAGGTAAACAGACCCTCGTGCCTAGCCAATTACCACTTGATGTGAACGAGGACTGGCGTGAGGCGATGCTTCAACATTGGGATCTTATTCAGCCAACGTTGCCATGCCTTCCAGCGTGAGCAGAATCGGTCGAATGGTGAGAAGGCTTTGACCCATTGCGCCCATGGCAGCCAATGCAGTACTTGTTGCGCTGGTGCTTCAAAACCATGTGCATACGTATCTGAACCGAGCTTCTGACCCCATTTACTTTCGGTTAAGTCACCTGCTAGCACCATGCACACTTCTGCCGATACAAAATAGCGACCCAGAGTTTGGATGAAAGTCGCAACACGCGATTCATCGCAATCGAGTAAAGCCATCTCACATAGGATCAGTACTGGTGCTTTTTCAGGAATGCGCAGTTCGTCTAACCAGCTCATGTCTTCTACGCTGCCGCAACGATGCTCGTAACGTTCGTTTTTGTGGAACAATCGCTGACGCCAAACCAGATTCTCGGTGACATCCAGTTCAATCCAATGACAACGGCCATTGTCCAAACGGTAGAAACGCGTATCTAAGCCCGCACCAACATTAATGATCCAAGCGTCTGAGTGTTGTTGAAGAAAGTGACTGACCTGCTGATCGCACAGCTGAGTTAAGGTCACGTGCAATAGTTGCTTCTGATCGACATCACCACTAATACAATCTGGTGCCATCTTACAGCTCAAACACGCTTTTGCGGCGATTGGATCGTACACCAAACCGTTGTCTACCATGCTTTCGCGGCTGCGCAAAAACAACGGTTTCAACAGATGATTGGGTACGTGATGTTGAGGCTTGGACATGGGCATTTCCTTACGCCGAAAAGAAAATGATTAAATAGATTTAGATGATAATAAATCTCAATATCACTTGCAAGCTTTACAGCATGACCAAAATTCTCAACCGGTGGCGAGCGTAATAAGTTTGAAGGAATGAAAACAACAATAGAAAGCTTAGAAAACACAAAGCCCAGCAGAACGCTGGGCTTTATTAGAATGCTTGAGGCAAGAAGCCTACATCCAATCAGTGTTACGGATGATGCCAACCGCCAGACCTTCAATCGTCAGGTGTTGCGATGTTAGGTCAACTTGGATTGGTGAAAACTCTTCATTCTCTGCATGCAGTAGAACTGTAGAACCTTTACGCTCTAAACGCTTCACCGTCACATCATCATCAACACGTGCAACCACAACTTGACCGTCGCGAACGTCTTGGGTTTTGTGCACAGCTAGTAAGTCGCCGTCCATAATACCGATGTCTTTCATACTTTCGCCGTTTACGCGAAGTAAGAAATCTGCTTTTGGTTTGAACATCGCAGGGTCCACTTGGTAGTGAGACTCCACATGCTCTTGAGCCAGAATCGGCTCACCAGCAGCAACTTGACCAATCAAAGGCAGACCTTGATCGTCGTTTGCCGCATCTTCAAGCAGGATTCGGATCCCGCGAGATGCGCCTGGAATAATTTCAATCGCTTGTTTACGAGCAAGCGCTTTTAGGTGTTCTTCTGCGGCATTCGCAGAGCGGAAGCCAAGCTCACGCGCAATCTCTGCACGAGTTGGTGGCATTCCGGTGTCTTCGATTTTGCTTTTAATCAAATCGAAGACTTGTTGTTGGCGTGGCGTTAACGGCTTCATATGTCACCTGTCTTTTTATACAGTTAACTGTGAGTATATCCAGTAAATGGACAAATGAAAACCCAATTGGTTGTTTTTTAATTTATTTGCGCCTGTTTCAGATCCCACCCACAAACCTCAAGTGAGTATGCGTTTTAAACACGCAATAGCCAATTCGTCTAATGAAAGCAACAACCTAGGGGTTCGGCTAATTTCCGCTCAATAAAATTAAAAGGTTTGACCAGTTTCTGGTATCCTTGCTGCGCTTAAAATTTATCGCCTAGGCTTATTTCTATTGCCGTATCTATTTCCTTTCCTATAGAAGAAGGGAAAGCGGACGCAGAAATAAGGTTAGGCTTGTTTGAATACCTATTGAGGCTGTGAACTTTATGTCTTCTGGACAATCATTTTCACGTTCATTACTAAAACTACCTTTATCGGTAATGGTAAAGGGCACCACAATCCCGTCAAATCCAATTGACGATCTCAACATCGACCTAGCGAAGCCGATTGTGTATGCCTTACCGTTCCGTTCGAACGTGGATTTGCTGACACTACAAAAACAAGCTTTGAGCCTTGGTCTACCAGACCCGCTTAGCCCGCTAGAAATCAATGGCAAAAAACTGACTCGTTACGTGTTTATTGCCTCTCGTCCAACCGTGATGAGCAATGATAACGACGTACCGAGTGAGTCTGTTTCTCTGTTTACTGAATTACTTGAATTGCACAAACTCGACAGCGAGCTAGACGTGCAAATGATCCCAGCGACAGTGCTTTGGGGTCGTAAGCCAGGTAAAGAAGAAAACCACAAGCCGTACCTACAACCAATGAACGGTCCGCAAAAAGCAAAAGCGGTAATGGCAGCGGGTCGTGACTGCTTGGTGCGCTTTAGCCCAGTAGTTTCACTACGTTACATGGCAGACTCTCACGGCACTGACAGCGCTATTGCACACAAGCTAGCGCGCGTTGCACGTATCCATTTCTCTCGTCAGAAACTTGCGGCATCGGGTCCAAACCTACCTCAACGCCAAGTGCTGTTTGCACGCTTAATGAAATCGCCTGCAATCGAAAAAGCGATTGAAGACGAAGCGCAAAGCAAAAACATTTCTATCGAGAAAGCTCGCAAAGAAGCCCATGACATCATGGATGAGATTGCGGCAGACTTCTCGTATGGTTTGGTGAAAAACGGCGATCGTATTCTTGGTTGGTTGTGGACTAAGCTGTACCAAGGTCTACACATCAACAACGCTTCGACGGTTCGTCGCCTAGCGCAAGATGGTCATGAGATCGTGTACGTGCCATGTCACCGCAGTCACATGGACTACCTACTACTCTCTTACGTTCTGTACCATGAAGGTATGGTGCCACCGCACATTGCCGCTGGTATTAACCTGAACTTCTTCCCTGCGGGTCCAATCTTCCGTCGTGGTGGTGCGTTCTTTATTCGTCGTAGCTTTAAAGGCAACAAGCTGTACTCAACCATTTTCCGTGAGTACCTGTCTGAGCTGTTTGCTAAAGGCTACTCGGTTGAGTACTTCAGTGAAGGTGGTCGTTCACGTACTGGTCGTCTGCTGCAAGCAAAAACCGGTATGTTGGCAATGACGATTCAAGCCATGTTGCGCGGTCTAAACCGTCCAGTAACGTTAGTGCCTGTGTACATCGGTTACGAGCACGTAATGGAAGTGGGTACTTACGCCAAAGAGCTTCGCGGTTCACGCAAAGAGAAAGAAAACGCAGGTCTTGTTCTACGTACTCTGCGTAAGCTGCGCAACTTTGGCCTTGGTTACGTGAACTTCGGTGAGCCGATTCAGCTAAACCAATACCTGAATGAACACGCGCCAGAATGGACCAAAGACATCGACCGCATGGGCGGTAGCAAACCACAATGGATGAACCCTGTGGTAAACGGCCTAGCAAACAAGATGATGACGCACATTAACGATGCAGCAGCAACTAACGCGCTGACTCTATGTGCGACAGCGCTATTGGCTTCTCGTCAGCGTGCGTTGTCTCGTGACTCTTTGATCAACCAGATTGAATGCTACCTGAAGCTACTTAAGAACAACCCATACTCAAACACTTCAACGGTTCCAACAGAAACGGCTGAAGAGTTGGTAGATCACGCGATCTCACTTGATAAGTTTGTGATTGAAACCGACACCATGGGTGACATCATTTCGCTGGATCGTAGTCAGTCGATTCTGATGACCTACTACCGCAACAACATCATTCACTTGTTCGCTCTACCATCATTGATTGCTCAGATGATTATTCGTCAGCGCAACGTGACGGTTGAGAAGATTCAAGACAACGTCGCTCAAATCTATCCATTCCTGAAAAAAGAGCTGTTCCTAAGCTATAAGGAAGAAGAGTTGAACGAGCTGGTCGTGAAGATCTTGAACGAGTTCATTGAGCAGAAGATGATTTGCCAAGACGGTGAGAAGCTGGAAATCAACCAATCAAACAACCAATCATTGGTTCTATTGGGTCGTACTATCACTGAAACGCTACAACGCTACTCTATCGCGATGAACTTACTGGTGACAGACCAAGAACTGGGTAAATCTGATCTTGAGCAGAAGAGCCAAGACATTGCACAGCGTTTGGGGCGTCTGCACGGTATTAACGCGCCAGAATTCTTCGACAAAGGTGTGTTTGCTGCGATGTTCAATACGCTGAAAGAGCAGCAATACCTAGACAGTGACGGCAACTGCGATCTTGAGAAGACGCAGCAATTTGCCAAACTGCTATTTGCTCTGCTTTACCCAGAAGTGAAGTTGACCATCGAAGAGAGTATCCATCAGCTGCAAGCATAACTTGCTTAAGCTCGATATTCACCTCGACAAAAACACAAAAGGCATCCAATTGGATGCCTTTTTTCTATCTGAACGTTTGTACTACGCCGTTACCAGAAAGCGATAAACAGACCGACCGCAATCACCATTCCGACATAGTTGTTGTTAAGGAAGGCTTTAAAACACAAGTCGCGCTCTCGGTGGCGAATCAAGTGTTGCTGGTATACAAACAAAGAAGCCGCAACCAGAATCGTCCAGTAGTAGCTCTGTCCAAGTTCATAGTGTTGACCTAGCAGCACTAACATCGCCAAAGTAACTAACTGCAGAACACCAATCACTAGTTTGTCATAACGGCCAAACAAGATAGCCGTCGATTTGATACCAATCTTTAAGTCATCGTCTCGGTCAACCATCGCGTATTGAGTGTCGTAGGCAATG
The DNA here is from genome assembly GCF_030248515.1 of Vibrio sp. D401a. Classification (NCBI taxonomy): domain Bacteria; kingdom Pseudomonadati; phylum Pseudomonadota; class Gammaproteobacteria; order Vibrionales; family Vibrionaceae; genus Vibrio; species Vibrio sp. D401a. The sequence goes on from NZ_JAHGAI010000076.1 coordinate 15,171, forward strand.
GTCCACAGCGCGTTAATCACAAACACAAACCACACAATCCAAGGCAGGTCGCCAGTTTGCGCAGCCCACGCCATCGGAATCGCCCAACTAAAAGCCAAGCCCAAAAACAGCTGTGGCAGATGGGTGTAACGCTTCATAAATGGATAGATGAACGCTAAAAAGATACCCGCAAAAGAGAGCTTAATCGTGAGCGGATTCATAGTTAGCACTAATAAGAACGAACTGATACCAAGAACCAAAAACAAACCAATCGCTTCTTTCGAGGTCACTTTACCCGATGGCAAAGGACGCTGCTTGGTACGTTTCACATGTCCATCGACTTTACGGTCGGCAAAATCGTTAATCACACAACCAGCGCTGCGCATTAGGAACACGCCTAATACAAACACGATGAGTACATCCCAATTTGGCATGCCCTGCGCGGCAATCACAAGTGCCCAAATTGTCGGCCACAACAACAACAATGAGCCAATTGGGCGATCCATTCGCATCAGTTGCCAATATGCTTTGGCTTTTTCTGCGGACATTTACACCTTCTCCTTAGCGTAAACGGGTGAATTTGGTAAGAATAACTCAGCGACCAGCATCGGTTTGTGATTCATCCACAATCTTGAGCGACGCGCTAAAAAGCGCCCTTGTGGCAGATCAACCCACCCCATTTGCAGAGCATCGCGTTCAACATTATCAGCGCTGAATACGGTCAAACCCAACGGGATATCCCCCTGCTGAGCCAAGTCATATTGTTGATCAACCAAAGTTGTGCGTGGGATTAGCGTGCGGCCAATGACCCAATCTGTATTGTCACCACATAAAATCACCTCTCTAAGCAGGCAATCTTGGTCGGATAACAAGAGACTTTCATCTGCACGTAATGTCTGTGCAGTAACAATTTGGTTATGCAGCAATTCCACTGTCAGTTCCTGACAGTGCTGCTTCAAACGGCGTGACAAAGACCCTTGCTCCTCAAGCCAATGCTGAGCAAATTCATTGGGAAATGCGAAATCTTCGGGTTTTTGCCACTCTACTTCCATTAAAGAAGTAATATAGAGTGATGTCGGCTGATTCATACTAGTATTCAATTGGTGGCTTTATGCGTACAATAAAGCAACAACTTACCGTCTTATTGAAACTGTAAGTTCCGTTATTTGTTATAGACGGTCTATTGTATCAAGACTAAAGCGATTCGAGTATCGCGATCCAGAGAAAGAAAAGTTAGAAATATGTACAAACGTTATGTAGCCCAAATTATTTTTGCATTGAGCTTGCTGATCTCTGCACCTAGTTGGGCAGAATCGGAAGAAACAGGACCTCAGTTGGCCTATTTTACTCTTGAGCCAGATTTAACTACTAACTTTTACACCAAAGGCAAAAAGCTAGGTTATGTACAAGTTCGTATCGATATTATGGTCATGAGCCAACAAGATCTTGCTGTTGTCGAACATCATCAACCGCTCATTCGTGATGCGGTTATAGAGTTACTGGGCAAACAAACTGAAGATACGATTAAATCATTGTCTGGCCGAGAAGACTTACGTAAAACCTTGGTAGAAAAACTCAATGAGATTCTTCTTCCAGAAACAGGCAAGACCATTATTGCTGATTTACTCTTTACCAAGTATCTCTATCAATAACCTCTGCAGGTTTACATCGTAAAACAAAAGACCGCCTTTCGGCGGTCTTTTTTATTCTTATCAAGTGATCATAATGCTTGTTGGTATTTCTGTTTGCCTGAATCAAACAGCGCAATCGCCATACCTGAGAGCAAACCTACCAAGTGGGCAGTATTGGCAATCGCCATAAATGGCTGAACAAAGCCTAGTACTAACCACACCAGCATAAAGCCAATAATCGGTTTAGGTAGGGCTAAGCCAAGGTGTGGGCAGCGATAACCAAGAACCCACAAGTAACCAAGTAGCGCATAGACCACACCAGACAAGCCACCGAAGTTGGCCCCTTCTACGTAAAATTGCCCAGCGCCAGACAGCGCCGCAGAGATAAAGAAGATTTGCAGTAACTTACCGGAGCTTAGGCGACGTTCGATATCACCACCTAACTGCCACCACCACAGTAGGTTAAACACAATATGTGTCACTGAAAAATGCAGCAATGCATGACTTATCCAACGCCAAACTTGCCATTGCTGACCTTCAAAAGCGGGGAAGTGCAGCAGTGCAAACACCCCATCACCAAAACCAAACATCTGTAAAAAGTAGATAACTGTACAAACGGCCATGATCAATAAAGTCACAGGACCCGCTTTGGCTTTGATCATTCCCATGATGCTTGGGCTGGAGTAATGAAATTTACTCTTGCGAGTATCGGCAACGTCCCACGAGGCCGCGCTGTACTTCGAAGCCGATGGGTTGGCTAAGAACTGCTTCAGCTCCGCGTCAACTTCTATTTCATGCTGCGCGTCCGTCAACCAAAGCGCAAACTGCCCTTCACCTTCCGGCATCATCTGAATCTCAATTTTGCGCGATGCCATGTAATCAATGAAAGCTTGCGCCATACGTGGATTACTTAACGTTACCAATCTCTTCATTAACTTCTCACTATTGGGAGTTCTGCTCGTTGCCAGGCTTCAAAGCCACCATCCACACTGTACACCTGTTCGAAGCCTTGGTTAACCAAATATTGTGCCGCACCTTGACTACTGATGCCGTGATAGCACATCACTAAAACAGGTTGTTCGAACTCTATTTCGTCCATAAAGGCCACGATTGAGTCATTGGTCAGATGAAAAGCGGATTCTGCATGCGCCACTGCAAAAGATTGAGGGTCACGAATATCGACAAGTTTAGCTTCGCCTTGTTTAAGCAAGGCTTGAGCACTTTGTACATCAATGTGTTGAAACTGGTCCATTTACTTTCTCATGTTGTTCTCAGAATTGACGTCATTGTAACCTATCCAAAGCCAAACTTAGCCACAGAGATAGTCTGGTCATTTAAAGCTGTTCATATTCCAACCGTTTGTGGATAAATCTGTGAATTGCGTTGATAAAGTGCATTTGGATCTTTTGATCCACAATATGTAGTGATGATCTTGATCTAACTGTGTGTATATTCACAACTATCCCCAAAAGAAAAACGGCGATAAAGCCTTATTTTGTCCGGCTTTCGAACAGTTGATGAATAATTACTTCACAGAGTTATACACAGGTAGCACAGATAAAATGGATCGCAAACTTCATCGAATTTAGATCGACAATAAAAAAGCCGAGATCACATGATCTCGGCTTTCTATGAAAATCTTACTTTGTATTAGGAGCGGAAGTTAGAACTCACCAACAGCTAATTTTAGCTTCTTCATCGCGTTCTTTTCTAGCTGACGAATACGCTCAGCAGATACACCAAACTCATCCGCTAGATCTTGCAGTGTTGCTTTTTGGTCGTCTAACCAACGCGAGCTTACGATACGCTGACTACGCTCATCTAGACTTGCTAATGCATGGCTCAAACGGTTATTGGTATGTGCTTCCCAGTTAGCCGCTTCAACATTATCCGCGACATCTGACGACTTATCTTCTAAGTACAGCATTGGGGCTGTATATGAATTCGAACTGTCGTCTTCGTCTGTTGGCATATCGAACGTTGAATCTATTGCTGCCAAACGAGATTCCATTTCACGCACTTCTGAAGGCTCTACCCCCAGCTCACGTGCAACCGTTTCTACTTCACCATTGTTGAACCAACCTAGGCGCTTTTTCGACTTACGCAGATTAAAGAACAGTTTACGCTGCGCTTTTGTAGTCGCAATCTTCACGATACGCCAGTTACGTAGCACGTATTCATGAATTTCTGCTTTGATCCAGTGAACCGCAAAAGAGACCAAACGAACACCTACTTCTGGGTTGAAACGCTTAACCGCTTTCATCAGACCGATGTTGCCCTCTTGAACTAGGTCTGCCATTGGCAAGCCGTAGCCTGAGTAGCCACGAGCAACGTGAACAACAAATCGTAGGTGTGACAAGATCAGGCCTTTCGCCGCGTCAATCTCACCGTTGTAGTGTAATCTTTCTGCCAGTCCTCGCTCTTCTTCTGGTGTCAGCATTGGGTAGCTGTTTACAGAACGGATATAGCTATCAAGGCTATCTTGCGTGACTAGGGCCATCGGATACGCTTCGTTTGACATTCAATTCCTCATCAATCTCTGATCTGGAGCAATACATTGCAATTTAGCTTCGCCATCTTGAACTCAAAGTGAACAAGTTGCAAGAAGGGTGAGCAATTATCCATAAACAAATCGTCTAAACAAGAGAGAAAAATTAGCTTGTGCTAATAAATTCCAAGTATAAGACCTTTATCACCTAAACTGGTTCAATTTCTTTTAGGTGTCGCTGCGCGGATACTCGTGCGGCAATACAACCCAATAAACTGCCAGTGATGATCAATAACAGAGATTCATCCCAGCTCAAGCCAATCAAACGGAACTGACTATCGTACAGCGCTGCTAAATCTTCTACCGCACTATTCATTACCACTGTAACTAATGCAGTAACCAACCATGCTATTGCTGCGCCTAGTACTCCGAACCACATACCTGTATAGAGGTAGGGACGAAGAATAAAACTGTCGGTCGCGCCGATCAGTTTCATGGTTTGAATCTCTTCTTTATTTGCTAATACATTAAAACGTAATGTATTGCCGACGATTAAAAATACAGCACCTAACATCAGTATTGTCAGGGTGATGACAATAATACCAGCAAGGGTTTTAATCGCATCTAAACGGGTTAACCAATCCTCATCAAGCCTAACATCGGTAACGTCTTGCTGTTGGCGGACGTCCTTCGCTAACGCTTTGATATCACTTTTTAACTCGGTATCTGGCGTAATCACCAACACACCAGGTAGTGCATAACCACTCAACAGGCTCAACGCTTGGTCAAACCCAGCGTATTGGCTTAGATCTGATAGACCTTGTTGTGGCGAAATATATTCCACCTCTTTTACCAAAGGCCAAGTTTCTATCTGATCTTTTAATACCATCACCCTAGCATCTGGCATCCCTTCAACTAAGTAAGCACTAACTTGCGATGGTGAAGCTACATCTTCGGCTGCGCCCGCTACATTTTTACCTAATAGGTATAAACATGCAGGCATGGAAAGCGCCATCGAAATCACGGCAAGGGTAAGGATATTACCTAAAGGACGTCGCCATAACGCACGAAAAGAAGCTTTCGCTTGCTTCAGATGGACGGAGAAAAAACTATCGGTATTTGCACGACCGGTATTACGCCCTTTCTTCTGGGTGCGCTTATTACCTACCATAGTCTTCTACCTCACTAAGGAAACCTTGGTTCAATTCAAAGTGGCGATATTGAGGGCGAGTATTGACTAACCCGATATCATGCGTCGCAAGGAGAATCGTTACGCCAGCACGATTAAATTCTTCAAATAAGCGAATAACACGACTAGACAATTCTGGATCTAAATTACCCGTCGGTTCATCCGCCACCAATAACGTTGGTCGGTTTACAACAGCACGAGCGATACCGACACGCTGTTGCTCACCTCCCGAGAGTTGACTAGGTAGACAACGGGCTTTATCAAGTAGACCCGTTTTATCCAATGCCGCAGAAACTCGGCGTTTGATTTCATTTTCAGAAATCGACTCAATACGCATCGGCAGCGCGACATTGTCGAACACGCTTCGGTCCATCAATAAACGGTGATCTTGAAACACAATCCCAATATTACGACGTAAAAAAGGGATGTCTTTGCTTGGAATACGCGTAATGTCGTGCCCGTTGAACTGGATCTTTCCATCAGTTGGGCGCTCTATTGCACATATCAGTTTCAACAAAGTACTTTTACCCGCACCCGAGTGGCCACCTAAAAACGCCATTTCTCCGCGCCTAAGATGAAAATCGACCTTCTGTAAGGCTTGTCGACCACCTCGATATGCTTTACTCACTTGCTGAAATTTGATCACCGTTGATTACCTCTAACTCTAATTACTCTTCACGGCTAAACAGAGCGTCGATGAACTCTTGAGTTTCGAAAGGACGCAAGTCTTCGATACCTTCGCCTACACCAATGTAGCGAATTGGGATTTCGAACTGATCAGCAATAGCAAAGATAACGCCACCTTTCGCGGTACCATCCAGCTTAGTCAATGTAATCCCAGTTAGAGGGGCCACGTCACTGAACAGTTTCGCTTGGCTAATGGCATTTTGACCTGTACCCGCGTCTAGCGTCAGCATGATCTCATGCGGTGCAGAATCATCAATCTTCTTCATCACGCGCACGATCTTGCGTAGCTCTTCCATTAAGTTAGCTTTGTTTTGCAGACGACCTGCAGTATCTGCAATCACGACATCAACGCCACGCGCTTTTGCCGCTTCAATTGCATCATAGATAACAGATGCGCTGTCTGCACCAGTGTGCTGAGCAATGACAGGAACGTTGTTACGCTCGCCCCATACTTGTAGTTGCTCAACCGCTGCTGCACGGAAGGTATCACCTGCAGCGAGCATGACTTTCTTGCCTTGGTTTTGGAATTGCTTGGCTAGCTTACCGATCGTAGTTGTTTTACCAACGCCGTTCACACCAACCATTAAGATAACGTAAGGGGTTTTGCTGCTGTCGATTTCGAGAGGCTGTTCTACTTTAGCTAAGATTTCTGCCATCTCTTCTTTTAATAGGCCGTAAAGTGCTTCACCATCTTTCAGATCACCGCGAGAAGCTTTCTCGGTCAGGTTGTCGATGATTTTGGTGGTGGTATTCATCCCCACATCAGCAATCAACAGTTGTTCTTCTAGCTCTTCGAAAAGGTCTTCATCGATCTTCTTACCACTGAACAGCCCAAAGAAGCCTGCACCAATGTTCGCTTTAGTACGGCTTAGACTGCGCTTAAGACGAGCAAAAAAGCTTTCCGTTGGCTTCTCTTGCTCTTGGATGCGAGGCACAACTGGCGCTTCTGCTTCTGCTTCTGC
>NZ_JAHGAI010000077.1:0-959 GCF_030248515.1 Vibrio sp. D401a
TGCTTTGCTTTGCTTTGCGTTTGGTGTTTAAGATCTTATGCAGTAGCTTCGGTATTGCATTGCTCACACCTTAACGCGGCGTTATGCGCCTCGGAGTAATATGAAAGCAAAGTTGAATACGAAAATAAATATTGTAAAATCATTTATAAGCTGGGTCCCACTTTTATTGGCCTCATTAATCTTTTATTTTGTGATGTTTGGGGCAGGTATAATGTGGCTTTTCGAAAGCTACTTAGGTTCTTCTGAAGTTGAAGCGCGAGAGGTCTCATTTCCCTTAGCGGGGGCGCTACTGTGCGTGACAGTATTTATTTACTTTATTTGGTTAGCCAAAATATTGGCTGCTTTTCGCCTAGAGATTGAAGGTTCTCACTTGATTATCAAGTCCGGTGGATTTAAAGGAATAAATAGAAAGATACCAATAAATGAAATTGAGAGAATTAATATTGGTTCTCAAACCAATGCGATTGAAAACTTATCTGGGCACCCTGCTATCAAGGATTTAGTAGCTTCTCGATTGGTGGTAGCACTTAAATCAGGAGAAATTCTTAAACTAGATCTAGCCCTCAAGGTTTTTGATAGTAATTCATTGCTTAAACTGTTAAGGCAGGCAGAAAAACTTGGTGTGCAAATAAATATCAGCGCATAACAAAGCGTTTAAGACGGATTCACAACGCTTGGCATTTTTGGTTTGTATCAGCTTAAGTGTTTAGGGCACAATGGTTTGGGTTGGGTGGTCGCGTTGTTCACCACTTAATGCGGCGTTAAGTGCTTACCAGAGATCACATAAACATAATCAGGAGTAATGATGAATAAAGAACAGGCTAAAAAATACATTGAAGATAATCTGAACGATGGGGACTCACTGATAGGTTTTTTTCAGGCAGTCAGTCCACCAAATATTTGGCTATTCTTACTAATTGGCCCTCTTTTCATTCTAAGTATGAGAACATACTTCTTAG
>NZ_JAHGAI010000078.1:0-1503 GCF_030248515.1 Vibrio sp. D401a
CGCATTAAGGTGTGAGCGACGCTTGGCTATACTTGAGCGAAGCGAAACTGCCAAGCGTTGCGAATCACTCTTAAATGCTTTGTTAGCAGCAACTTACAACGCGAGTTTAAACCCTTCATGTGTTGCTTTGAATCCAAGTTTTTCATAGAACCTGATTGCATCAGGGCGCTGCTTATCACTTGTTAACTGAACAATTGTACAGCCTTTGCTTTTTGCCAGTTCGATAGCATGTGAGAACATTTGCTCACCGAAACCTTGTCCACGATAGTCACTATGGATCCGAACACCTTCGATAAGACAACGCCAACTACCGATATGGGTTAGGTAAGGAATAAAAGTAATTTGAAGCATCCCGACTAAAGAGTTTTCCAGTTCAACAACAAGTTATTCGTTGTTTGGATCTCGTGCAATTGCATCGAACGCTTCAATATACGCACTATTTAGCGGGACAGACGCGTCTTCTCTTTTGCTACCAAGCGGGTCATTTGAAAGCAAAGTAACAAGACTTTCCAAATCTTCAAAATCAGCTGAACGATACTTTAATTCCATCTATAGTTCCTTATTACTTCTGACTGCTAACGCCGCATTAAGGTGTGAACAACGCGACCACGAAACTCAACCTTACCGCAGTAAACACTGAACTCAACGATGGAATTAAAAGTGCCAAGCGTTGAGAATCACTCTTAAATGCTTTGTTATACGAACATTTCATCGTACACACTGATAGATCTTAATGCGCCGCTTAAGTCATTTTTTCCATTAAACTCATGCCTAACGGCAATAACGTCACAACCACTAGATTTACCTGCGCTAATGCCTGCTGTTGAATCTTCGAACACTATTGTATGTTCAGGTGATACATCTAAATTTGCGAGTGCAAGATTATAAGCTTCAGGATCAGGTTTATGCTTGGTTACATGCTCTTGGGTAATAACAAGATCAAAAGCTGTTTCTAACTGCAATGAAGTCAAAATATTTTCAACCATCCATGTTGCTGCCGAGCTGACAACACCACATTTTTTCCCTGCTTTTTTCAAGTGTTCAATATACGCTTTAGCTCCTGCATTCAACTCAAGTTCGTCGTTTAACATCAGTTCGTAGTGAGCTCGAAAATAACGATTAAACTCGCCTAGATCTGGTGAAATGCCCGCATGAGTAAAAAAGTGACCAGTCACAACCTGCCAACTTTCACCCATAACGTCTTTATATATATTGTGATCAACTTGAGCGCCGTAATCTGCACAAGCCAATGCTAGAGCTTTACCCTTTAATGGCTCTGAATTTACTAACGTTCCGTCCATATCGAACAGATAAACTTCATAATCTTTCAATTTGTTCTCCATGTTAAATTTTGCGAGTTCGTATAACGCCCTGTTAAGGGGTGAGCAACGCAATACTGAAGCCGCCGCACACCACCTTAATCACTTAAACCAACGCATAGTGAAAATGCCACGCGTTGCGAATCCCTCTTGAACAGTTTGTTATGTTTGTGCTGACGTAGCT
>NZ_JAHGAI010000079.1:0-2878 GCF_030248515.1 Vibrio sp. D401a
ATATTAGCTCAGATGTCATTTTGCCGATTAAGCTAACGCCCTGTTGAGGTGTGAGCAACGCAATACCGATGCCGCCGCATACCACCTTAAACACTTAAACGCAACGCATAGTGAAAATGCCACGCGTTGCGAATCACTCTTAAACAGTTTGTTATATGTTAGGTTCGAAGGATTGACCATCCACTTTTATGAACTGCTTGCCCGATTTATAAAGAATACCAATCCCCAAGGTTTCTAACACTCTTTCTGTTTCTGTTGATTTACTGATTTCAGGTAAAACTAAATATAACTGAGTATTTGAATCGCCATATTTAAAGCGATAATACTGAAGTTGTCCAATGCCCGTGTAGATTTGATTTGAAGGTAATGATGCTGTTTTAACTTCAAATATGGAGTGCGCTACCTTAGTTTCAAGATCGACAATGGCAGCGTCCACATGAATATTTTTTAGAACTTTAAATTGATCTTGAACGCAATATTTCTTTAAATAAGAAGTCAATTGATTACAAATAGGCCCATGCTTGTAATTATACTCTGAAGAAAAAGTTCCTGATTTTCCTTTGGTCCCCTCAAATTCAGAACCTTCTCCCCAGTTGTCACCTAATGAGTCAGAGTCGAAACCTGAATCAGATTTCAATTTTTCTTTGAGCAACACGACAGAACTCGTAAATGAAGCAATATCTTCGGCTAGACTATCAGAAGATATCGAACACACCGGAATAATAGTGGAAAGCTGCCCTGCATCATCGATGGTTTGAACCCACTGATGGAAATACTTAAGAGAAACATATTTCTTAATTTTACCCCGATAAGAAGTAAACAAACCTCGAGAACATAAAAGAATATCAGAACCAGCTTTTACATATACCCCTGAAACACTTCGGTTAAGATTTAAAGGAATGTTAACCTCAACATCAGGTGAAGGTGGTCCTTGATCTTTCACAAAACGTACCAGGTGAGGGATTCTAGTCGACCATTCTTCTGGGACTCCAATTTGTATGTCACCCAATACAGACGGTAGTGTATACGTTAAAAAGTAATCTCTATCACCGCTTGGGAAACCCCATTCCAACATTCTAGAATCCACAGATAAGCGTTCAAGGTTTCTCCTGAATATACCTATCGCTTCAGTATTTTCTTTTTCTTCACAGATTGTTCTCATAGCAAACCTTACATATAACGCCGCATTAAGGTGTGAGCGACGCTTGGCTATACTTGAGCGAAGCGAAACCGCCAAGCGTTGCGAATCACTCTTAAATGCTTTGTTAGGGGAAATTTTTGCTACATCTTGCTAGCACTAACCTTTTGCGAACCATCTACATGAATGATTTGCACATTTGCACCATTAATTTTTTTATTGATACTTTCCAAGTTTTTGATCGCAGCTTTTGTATAGCCAACATCGATCACTAAGTATATTGCACGGCGACTTTTCTCTGATTTCATATATTCAGGTAGCTGTTTCTCAATACCTTTCTTTAGTCCAGATGTATTTGTGGATTTCTTAAGCTCAACGAGCACACTATTCTCACTGTTTGTACCAAACTTAAAGTCAACAGGACCACGGCCAGAATCACACTCTCGGGCAATCATTATATTGTTACTTGTACAATAAGACTCAGCGACACCATAAAACAGTAACTGAGCTGCACTTTCATGCTTTAAAGAGCCATCTTTATTGTATAAAAGTTGATTAAGGCCGTTATACTCTACAAGTTCTTTGAATTTCTCGCATATTGTCACAACGAGGCTTTCTACCTCGTCAATGGTTGGAGACTCACTGAGAGTAAGAGGAATTGGGTTGTCTTTAACTAATTCTCTAGTAACAGGATACCAAATATATTCACCAGCACGGTCTTCGATAAAGTCATATGGCAACGGTGGCTTAGCTGCATACTGTTTAACTAGATCATCGAGTAAGTCAGGATGTTCAAGGATTAGTTTCTTCAGTTTGTCTTTGCTAACTGTCTTCATGGCTTCTCGCCAAGAATTTCCGATGATGCCGTTAACTTTGTCTCTTAGCTCTTGGTTCTGCTGTGCAACAACATCCATATTACTCCAATCTAGAGCAACTGGTAGATCTCGTAGTATGGAATAAGGGACTAATAGGATTATATCCCCCGTAAATGGGTTCATTGGAAGACCAGATTTATCATCGAAAGTTACTGTCGCCTTTGCACCCAATTCGACTTGAGATACAACTCTTTTTGTATATTCAGTAATATCATCTCGGATGATATTTGCCGTCATATCACTGATTCGGTCGGGACCGAAGTCGCCCTCAAACATGCCAACAAGTTCAAATAACTCAGGGTCATCTTTACCTTTAGCTATTATGTTTTTAGCTGTTTCGAGCAATCGCTTCCTTAGTGCTGGGCCAACACCAGAGCCAGAAGTACCTTTAGATGCATATCCTATACATAGACCCTTAACCTCTTTTCCAGATAATAAGCGGTCAGCTTTATTCCAAAAAACGTCACCCTTTTTTTCGCTTGCATCAAGCAATTTGACAATACTTTTAAAGTGAGAAGTAAACTTGTCATAACTTGCTTCAAACTCAGGTATATCGCAGTGCTTCAACAAGTGAGGGTCGATGAATAAACGAGTATCTAAATCTAAAATGGGATCGAACGCTCCCAAGTCCATAAGGGTCTTGCTTGAAACATCTAGTAAATCAGAAATAGTCTTAGCCATACACACCACTCAACAAACAATCAACACAACAAATTGTGCTTGCGACAACCGCAAACACTATATGTAGCCAAAGAAACCATTTTTAAAGTGTGTGATTGCATAAAACGATAAAGACGTTCAAAAATGTGATTGATGTTGTATTCTGGGAGGGAAAGTTGATTATTTCCCCTAACGCCGCGTTAAG